>JAISAC010000096.1 GCA_031266935.1 Prevotellaceae bacterium | reverse complement strand
TGCTCCGAAGTATTTGGATTAAAAGGTTCTTCCATAAAAAGGGGCATATTTAACAAGTCACTTAAATCGCTTGTAAACATCGACCGCTTAATTCCTGCTCTTGCACTTGTAGCAGCAATAAGAAAGCGTAAAATATCGTTACTGTCCTGCAAATGGTTTGCCAATTTTAGTAGCTCATTTCGACATTGAGGCAGACAATGTATGCCTAAAATTTCATTCTTGAAAGTAAGATAATCATCCCGTAAATCCATTGGAATACGATTTTTTCCAATAGACTTTTTTATCATTAGATGCGGCGGACTAAAAATATTTTTTGAATTGACCGGAATGGATTCAAAATTTGTTTCATTTTGAATTTCTATTTTTCCGATTCCGTTTTCTTTGAAAAATTTGTCTATGACAGTATTTTTTCCAAAAATCAGCTTGTCAACATCCGGTTTCGATTTATCTCCAAGTTTATAGCCTTGTCCATAATCCCAGCCTTCTGTTTGTTTTACGTCCAAATAATCTTTTAGTTTTTGAAACTTTTTTAACCTGTTAGCCAAATGATATACTTGTATTCCTCCTAACAAGTTACATTTCCAAACATAAGGCGTCGAAGCGGCAACAGAAGACGGAATTTCATGAAAATCGTAATGGCTTAATTCAAAATGTGATTTTTCAGCAACAGCCTTAGACTCCCGAACAATAATATGAGTTATAAAATCATTTTCGGCAAGTTTATTTTCTATGAAAACAGCGGCAGTTTCCACTTTTGCTTTGAAAAGTTTTTTTAAAAGCGTAAAATCTATGATTTGTGTTACATTATATTGTTTAAACAATGCGGAACGAAAAACTAAATTTGCATTTTGAGTATTGTCCTCATCACCACTGTATAGAAATGGTCCGGACTTCATAATTAAGCACAATTTACCGATTCCTTTCTTTAATAAAAGAAAGGATGTTGATAAAAACAACAATGCTTCCTGATAAAATGGAATTTGCAAATTGATGTTTTCTCGTTCTTCAAATTTTGCCAATTTTTCCCTGTAAACAGTAATTTTTTTTTGAGACAACTCTTTGAATGGAGGATTTCCTATGACAAAATCAAAATCCTGCTTAAAATTATCTTCTGCTAAATAATCGAAAAAATCTTTTTCAATAATATTGCCATCTTTTTCCAAATCATTAAATAGCCCTTGATTTGTCCATATTTGCCTTGGCTTAAGCATAGAGCATAACGCTAATTGGAGACTGAATATGGTTAAATGAACAGAATTATAATGAATATCTATACCAAAAATATTATTTTTTAATATTTGTTTTAATGTTTCCGGTTCAGGATTGACTAATTCACCTTTATCTATATGTCCGATTCTCCATCGCTGTACCAGACGCTTATATGCTGTTACCAGGAAAATACCCGAACCGCAAGCCGGGTCAATCAGTTTTATATTTTCATTTGTGTCTTTAAAATTCAGGGGCAAACATTCATCTATTAAAAAATTTACTAAAAAAGAAGGAGTATAAACCGCTCCATTTTCAGGGGTATCTGTTTCTTTCCCTTTTTTATTTTTTTCTTTCGGCAAAAATTCTTCATATAAATTACTGATAAGTTCAACAGGTATATGCTCAAAAGAATATTCACGCCATCCAAAAAGATTTTGAGTTGAACCTGCGTCAAAAAAAACCGCTAAAGCTCTTTGATTTAATGCCTCTATTTCAGCATATACATCTTTATCGGGATTTTTTTTGTCGGTCATTAAAAAAATCCCGCCATTAAAGTGTGCCGATAATGCTTTTAAAAGTCCCGACAGTTTATTGTTATACAGTATCTCGGTTAAAGTTTTAAAGCCTGTATTTTCATAAAAAAAATTATGTGCAAGATTTTGCTTTGTTTCCGGGTCTGTTCCGTTCTCTTCCAAATATTTAATCAAAATACACATTATCAGCAAACGGTCTGACAATTCGGACTGCTCGCCTATTACCTGCTTAAACCTATGCTTTACTTCTCTTAAACCTTTAACTAATCGTTCTGCTGCGCCCGTATTATTCAGGAAGTGATTATTTGCAATGTTGGATTCCCAAAATGCCCCATTATTAAATAATTGAGCGCGATATTTTTTTAAAATGTCGTTTTGGATAGTTAAGTTAATAATATCTATGGGATGAGTTTCAATTTTGTTATTAACAATATTAACAGGTTTACGACTGTCAAAAACGTTAATTTCAACTTTGTCAATAATCATATAAACCGGTATTTCGCAACCACTCCATATTGCACGGTGAATTGTATTATAGTCTTCCTTTGTCCTTTTATTCAATATGTTATCATAAATGTAAATTTGAGCCAGAGGCGGACGCCCGTCGTCAAAGAAACGGAAATATACGGCATCAACGCCAAATTCTTTGGCTTTATCCAAGGCTATAATAATATAAGGAGAGATATTTGTATCGTCAATGTAATCTCTCAGCTTATCAACAAGATAAACTGAGGAATTGACCGGATTACCAAATTGAAAATCAAGCTTTCCTAAACAGTCAATATATGTTTCTCTAACATTATCCATGATGCAAAAATACAATTTACTCAATCATCGTAACTTTCTATCTCATTCTTTACCACCTTTTTATTATCACCAAAACAATCTTTCGCTTCCCCGCGGAGAGCAAAACTTTGGGTGATTAAATCGGGTATTTGTTGTGAATTTCTTTATCAATAGCGGGATGTGGATATTCAAAACATGCTGCAAATGTATGCAAAATTTCCGAATTACGCCCCAATCCATGCCGAGCAATGTGCAAAAAAAAGGGGTATAACAGTTGCGAATTTGGGAAAAAAGTGTTTGCTTTGCCCTGACAAAAAAAAATATGAACCTTACTTTTCTTGGTACCGGGACCTCGCAGGGTGTTCCCATGATAGGCTGCGGTTGCCGCGTATGCCGCTCTACCGACCCGCACGACAAGCGGCTGCGCACGTCGGCGATGGTTGAGGTTGACGGCGTTACGCTGGTGATTGACGCAGGCCCCGATTTTCGTGCGCAGATGCTCCGCGAGCATGTGAAGCGCGTGGATGCTATCCTGCTGACGCACGAGCATACCGACCACGTTGGCGGGCTGGACGATGTGCGGGCGTTCAACTACTTCATGGGTTGCCCCATGCCCGTGTACGCCGAGGAGCGCGTGCTGCGCGCGCTGCAAAGCATATTTGCGTATGCTTTTGGCAAAAATAAGTACCCCGGAACTCCCGAAATTGAGCAGGTAGCCATTCGGGCAAATCAGCCGTTTGAAGTTCGGGGGGTGCGCGTAATGCCCATACGCACCATGCATGCCCAGCTGCCGGTGTTGGGGTTTCGCGTGGGCGGCTTGGCCTACATTACCGATACCAACCTTGTGAGCAGCGCGTCGAAGCGGCTGATGCAGGGATGCGAAGTGCTGGTAATTAACGCGCTGCGGAGAGAGCAGCACCTCTCGCACTTTACGTTAGCCGAAGCGTTGCGCCTGATAGAGGAGGTGAAGCCTGCCCGCGCCTACCTCACCCACGCCTCGCACCAGCTGGGCTTGTACGCCGAGGTACAGCCAACCCTCCCCCCGAATGTTACGCTTGCCTACGACGGATTAAAGGTAGCAGTGGGAAACGCCGCGCAGTAAGGCCGCGGGCCGGCTAAATGCCATTAAACAATTCTGCAGGATTTTACAGCTGGCGTTTTAGCCCAAAAACCCGAATTTTCTGACTTCAACAATGTGACGCGGGGTGTCCGGACTTTCAGGTCATTCCTTCAGCAGGCGGTAGTAGGTGAGCGTATCGCCGGAAAGCAAGTCGGGATGAAGAATTTTGATTACATCTTTCAGGATGAGGTGGGGGTTTACCGTCCCCGACTCAAAAAAATCGCTGCCGCCTTGTGGGGTCATGCGGGCAGTGCTGTTATATACCCGGCCGCGCCGGAATGCGGGGATGTTCTCTACCAGCTTGTGCATGGCGCGCAGCTCGCTTAGCGTTCTTGCCTGTCCGGCGTTGAGCCACACCTCGGCTGCTTGCGCGCTGCTGTACGCCTGCTCTATGCTTATGGGGTAGCTGTCGCGCTGGCGGCGCAGCGTTATCACGCTTTCGCCGCCGGCGTCGCTCAGCAGCTGCGCGGCGTTGCCCAGGGCGCCCGGCACAAACCAGGCGTCGCTCCAGGGAGCGTTGAGCAGCGTTTTTGTTTTTGGAGCGGCGGCGGCGGCAACGTCCGTCTTCAGCGCTTCGTAGGCAGCAGCAACCTGCGTAAACTTTTCGATGGCCGACGGCTCGCACCCAAAAAGCGCGGCAAAGGCAACAGCCCACTCTGCCTTGCCAAGCGGGTGGTTTTCGGTGTACTCGCCAATGTACATCACCTTCAATCCCAGCTCCTCCAGCTTTGCGGCGGTGGCAGAAAATTCTCCCGCAATGCCGTAGGCAAAAATAACGTCGGGTTGCAGCGCAAGAATTTTCTCCATGTTGAGGGTATTATCGTACCCTACATCGCTGATAGCTCCGGCGCTGTAGGCTTCCCGCATGAGCGAATCGTAGAGGTGTCCTGCCCCCGAAACGCCAACAATGCGCTTTGCCTGCCCAATGAAGCGAAGAAATGCAGCGTGCGTAGTGGACATGCAGATGACGCGCACGGGCGGCGTGTCGCTCAGCGCGTAGCGGTAGGCAACGTCCTTTGAGCTCTGAAAAGGGTTGAGAACGGTGAGCGTTTTTGCGCCGCCGCTCGTATCAATACAAAAACCGCTGGCGTAGCGCGGCGTATAGAAGTTACCTTGAATTTTGTTATCCGGAGTCCGGTGTTCGCAAGTCCATGCGCAGCACGCCGCCGTAAAAAATACAGCGAGCCTGAAAAGGGAAGTATTTGCCATTTGTTTTTCATTTTTCATTTTTCGTTTTTTCTACCTTTTTGTTGAGGATAAAAGTACTGCTTGCGCTTCAATTGCGGCATGGTGCAGCGCAGGGTTAGCTGATTTTAATTATTTGTCTGCGGCAATGCACCATCATCGCTTGTTTTTTTGTACCTTTGTAAGAGTTTTATATTCAATAGCTGCAACGGCGCAAGCGTCCCTCACCGTTGCAACAAAATCATTTTTGGCACACAACCCAACTATTGAATATAAACTCTAAATATACACTAATCCTTCATAAAGTATAATTGTATGATTAATAATTATTTGCGAAAGTTTGTAGAGAATAATCCCCGAGTTATCATTCCCGATATCGGAGCATTTCTGAGAAAAAATAATGCCAACACCTCTCTTGAGGTACCCATAATTTTTAGTCCTTTCTTGCGCTTCAACGACGGATTGTTGGAGAACCTTGTGGCAGCAGAGGAGCATATTACCAAAGAGGAAGCTGCTGAAAAGGTACGCGAATTTATACAAAACATGCTAAAAATTATTGTAAGTAAACAGCCCTTTTATGTTGACAGGTTAGGAGCGTTTTATCAAGATGAGCGGGGTGCCGTACAGTTTATTTACGCCGAAACAGAGAGCGACGGAAATCGAAAGTTTGGTGAGATAACGGCGAAAATCGAAAGGCGTAGCGTATCTTTTTTGGAGGGAGAGGAGAAGGAAAGCACACCGCCTGCAGCATCGGCAGCAACAGAGGAGCCGCAGGTAAAAAACGCGGCAGCAGATAAACCGGTAAGCACTACCGATAGCAAGCCGGCAGACGATGCGCAGGCAGCGGATGAAAAGAAGAGTGGTGTAGAGCAGGTTAAAAATCATGCTGATGCAACTATCGAAGGGGAGAGCCTGCCGCAGGACGTCGTAGAAGAAAAGGTGCGCCAGCTCGACGCGGCAAGCAGCTCATTGCAGCGGTGGATGGAAAAGCGGAAAAACGACGCTGCAAAGCTGGCGGAAAAAGTAACGCTGCCGGATGAAGAAAAAGAAGGAAAAGAAGAAAAAGAAGGAAAAAAAGAAAAAGAAGAAGAAGGAAAAACGGATAATGCTTATACCCTGCCGGACGTACAGGCGGAAGCCAGCCAAGCTGCGTCCGAAAAAGTGCATCGCGAGCAGCAGCAGGAACAGGTAAACCTTACCCGTGAGCGTATGGATCTGGAGGATAAGCGCCTTCGTCAGGAAGCAATAGCGCGCGCGTTAGCCGAAAAAACACGTACGGCACGGGAGCGGTTAGAAGCAGAAGAAGCCCAAAAACAGCTGCGCGAAGCAGCGTTGTCGTCCAAAGAAAGTAGCGCTCCATTTGCACCCAAAGCATGGGAAGAAGATGTGATGGGGAAAAAGCCACCTTCGCACTATGGGATGTGGATATTCTTGATTGTTATGCTATTTGCTTTCGTAGCAGGTGCGTTTGCCATTTTGTACCAGGATTCCATATCCAACTTTTTTAGCAGGAAAGACATGGCTAATGTTGAATATACAAGCACTGCGCCTGCTTTACCGCCGGCGCAGACAGAGTATCCGAAAAACACCCCTGCCGCTGCGCCTACGCGCCAACCGGAGGTTTACTACGTTGTTGTCGGCGTATTTAACTTCGATAACAGCGCGCGCGCCGTAGCGAGCAAGCTGTACGAAACAAAAAAAGTGAAATCGGAGGTGATAAGAACGCCCGACGGCAAGTTTGCCGTTAGCCTTGGCAAGTACAGCAGCCGGAGCGCCGCTCTGAAAGACGTTAGCCGGTACAGAAAACAGCATAGCAACATTTGGGTAGTAGCGTACTAAATCGCATACTAGACCGTGTACTAAACCGTAAAGATTGGCGAAAGTAACATGAATATTTTTGGTCTCAACACAAATCGCCTGTTTCGTACAGACGATTTTTTGATGGAAAAATGTGAAGGCAACAAGCGCTCGCTGTTCCACAAGGAGGTAGGAGAAATAGTGTACACCAGGGTGAAGCGCAGCCGCAGCATCCGCATTGCGCTGCGCCCGGGCAAGCCGGTGAGCGTAACGCTGCCCTGCCACACCAGCTACGCTGAGGCCGATAAGCTGGTATGCGAAAAAATAGCATGGATAAAGGAGGAACTGCAAAAAATCAGGGAGTATGAGCGAACCCGCCGGCATTTTTCGGAGGAAGATATTGAGCGCTTTCGTACGCAGGCAAATCAGCTTTTACCCGCAAGAGTGGCCGCCTTAGCGGCGCGGCACGGGTTTTCCTACAGCAAGATATCAATTAAAAACATCCACTCGCGCTGGGGGAGCTGCTCGGTGCAAAATAACCTCAACTTTAGCATTTACCTCATGCACCTGCCGGACGACTTGGTTGACTACGTAATTCTGCACGAGCTATGCCATACGGTCCACAAAAATCATGGCCCTAAGTTTTGGGCGCTGCTGGACGCTGTAACCGGCGGCAAAGCGCGGCAGCAGGCTGTGCTCATGCAGAAGTATAGCGCGCGGATATTTTAGCCTTGCCTGGGCGGCATTGCTCCCTTAGTGAGGATTTTTATGGCCGCTTTTACTTTTTTTGCAGGCTCGCGCTGTCCGGCATGCGTAAAAACATGATGCAACGTTTCTGCCAGGTTAAGGATGTGTTCTTGGTTGTTGCAGGTGGTCAAGTATTTGTGCTGCTGGGCTTCGTTTATCCGGTTCCGGTTGACAATCAGCTCCAGCTGCTGCTTGCCCAGCACTTGCCCCCGAAAAAACGGATAAATGTAGAATAGCGAACGGTTGTCGCTGTAGTACTCGTCAAGGTAGGCCAGCATGATGCTGCGCGCCATGCCAAGCCCTTTGACAGGCAGCTTTAGCTTTTCGGCTACGCAGAGGTAGAGGGTAGAGAGCGCAACGCTGTTGCCCATCTTGCTTTGCAGCAGGTTGTCAATAAGAAAGAGCTTAGGGTCGTTATCAGGCTGCGAGGCGTTGTTGCAAAATTGGTACTTGTCAAACAGCACCTTGTTGATGATGGCTACCTTTTCCAGCGCGGTGAGGTAGCGGTTGAGCTCTATCCATATGTCCCTGCAAATATCGTCAACAGCTTGCGCAATCGGCTCGCAGGCCACGCCGGGGTGCAGCAGCTTTGCCATGTAGCAGGCTCCGGGGAGCAGCTCCGCTGCGCCGGTATCTACCCACTCCTTGAGCTTTTGCAGCGTAACGCTGCTTTGAATTTGTCCAATAACGTGCTCTATGCGCGCCAGCTGCGACTTCTCAAAGCACTCCTGCCACGCCTGCTCAAGGTCGGGAATAATGCTCTCGCCCTTGGAGCACAGCCGGCTCATGGCCACCGATACAATTTCGCTGTCGCTGTCGTCCAGCAGGTTGACGAGCGACGCTACCTCTCCTTTCTGCATTGCTACGTCAACTTTTCCAGCGCCATTGCAACCATATTGTCCACCGCCTTTTTGTAATCTACGTTCATGTCGAGTACAGCGCGGTTGGCAATTATGGTGCATATAGTCAGCGATTTATGGTTTAATAATTTGGACAGTCCGGCAATGGCCGAGCCCTCCATTTCAAAGTTAGTAATTCGTTTCCCGTCAACACGGAAAGTTTCGATTTTTTCGTTCAGCGTTGGGTCGGCAAGGGGCAGGCGCAGCACGCGCCCCTGCGGCCCGTAAAATCCCGGCGCCGAGATGGTCATACCCTCCACGGTTTCGCCGGCAAACAGCTCGATGAGCTCGCCGGAGTTCTCCACAAAGTATGGCTTTGCGCAAAGCTCGCTCCACGCCGTGTGCTGTAGGAAAGCCGCCTCGTAGTCGAGGCGCGAAACCTCGTTGCGGCGCGCGTAAAAGTTGAGCAGGCCGTCGAATCCAATGCACACGTGCGAGCAAACCATGGCGCCCAGCGCAATGTCGGGTTGCAGCGCTCCGGACGTTCCCAGGCGCACCAGCCGCAGCGTACGGTGCGCCTCTTTGGGGAGGCGGGTTTTCAGGTTGATGTTGGCCAGCGCGTCCAGCTCGTTGAGCACAATGTCGATGTTGTCGGTGCCAATGCCGGTGGAGGTTACCGTAAGGCGCGTACCTTTGTAAAGGCCCGTATGGGAGACAAACTCACGGTTGCTTTTCTTTACCTCGACCTTGCTGAAGCGCGCCGATACGGCAGCTACCCTGTCGGGGTCGCCCACCAGAATGACGGTGTCTGCAAGGTCTTCGGGCTGCAGGTGAAGATGAAATATGCTCCCGTCGTCGTTGAGGATGAGCTCCGAAGGTGCTATGGGGGTTTGCATGGGGGTTTGCATAGAATAACGTCAATTTTTAGTCTAATTATTTTCCAAAAGTAGCAAAATATGGGTAAATAAACAAAATCCCCCGATACGGCCGCGCAAAATATCAGCCTGCAATTTTCTCTTATGTACAATTTTTTACTACTTTTGCTACCGCAGCTGAACGCAAAAAGGGAGGCGCAAGCGTGCACCTAACGTTGCAGCAGCAAAGCCTTGCAGAATTTATAATGTTTATCGAAATCGCTTTATCAGTGGGTTTGAAACGCCATCAGCTATTGAACATAAGCGCTAACATATTTTACCTAATGACCCATATTTTCACTTTGAACAGTAGCCTTCCAATACACCATGATAGCGCTGCATAACATCAACAAAACCTACCACAACGGCGCGCCGCTGCACGTGCTCAAGGGTATAGACCTGAGCATCGACAAGGGCGAGTTTGTATCCATCATGGGCGCGTCGGGGTCGGGCAAATCTACCCTGCTCAACATCCTCGGCATCCTCGACACCTACGATACCGGCGACTTCTACCTCAACGGCCTGCTGATAAAAAACCTGAGCGAGGCGCGCGCCGCCGGGCTGCGCAACCGCATGATCGGGTTTATTTTTCAATCGTTCAACCTCATCTCTTTCAAGAATGCAATGGAGAACGTAGCGCTGCCCCTGTTTTACCAGGGGATGAGCCGCCGGAAGCGCAACCAGCAGGCGCTGGAGTACCTCGACAAGCTGGGGCTGCGCGATTGGGCAAAGCACATGCCCAGCGAGCTTTCGGGCGGGCAGAAGCAGCGCGTGGCCATTGCGCGCGCGCTCATTTCGCGCCCACAGGTCATTCTGGCCGACGAGCCTACCGGTGCGCTCGACAGCCAAACGTCGCGCGAGGTGATACAAATTTTGAGGGATGTAAATAAAAGTGACCGGATGACCATGATTATCGTTACCCACGAGCGCGGCGTGGCCGACGCCACCGACAAAATCATCCGCATCAAGGACGGCGTGATTGAGGCAATAGAGCCGGGAAAAGGCGTTATTGCGCACGTGGAGAGTATGAAGTAATTTTTAGCGCTTACTATGTTTGACATTGACCTCTGGCAGGAAATATTCAACACCATACGCAAGAACAAGCTGCGTACATTCCTCACCGGCTTTTCGGTGGCGTGGGGAATTTTCATGCTTATTATTTTGCTCTCGGCCGGCAACGGATTGAAAAATAGCGTGATGTCCAACTTTTCCGGGCGCTCCGTCAACACGGTAGAGGTGTGGGGCGGGCGCATATCTATCCCCTACAGGGGGCTTCCCGCGGGGCGCTCAATTAGCCTTGACGGCAAGGATTTTGAAATGGTGAGTACGCGCGTACCCAACGCCGGCAACGTAGGCGCCGATTTGTGGAAAAGCGGCGTTATTACGTTTGGCAGCGAGTTTACCTCCTGCCAAATGCGCGGCGTATATCCCGGCGTTCAGATCATTGACGATGTTGACGTGCAGCTCGGCGGGCGCTTTATCAACGGGGTGGATATACGCGAAAGGCGAAAGGTGGCGCTCATCAACGAGCGCCTGAAAACGGTGCTGTTTAAGGAGAAAAATCCCATAGGGCAGTACGTAAAAATACTCGGCGCAATGTTTCAAGTAGTTGGAATTTATGAATCTGGCAGCGGTTGGGGGAACAATAACACGGTGTACATACCCTTTTCGACGGCGCAGCAGCTGTTCAACAGGGGATACGGCATCAACTCGGTGAGCTTTACCGTTGACGGGCTGAACACGCACGAAGATAACGAGCGCTTTAACGCCGAGCTGCGCAAAAAATTCGCCGAGCTGCACCGCTTCGACCCTAACGACATGCGGGCTGTGGGCATCTACAACCAAATGGCGAACTACCTGCAAACGCTTTCCATATTCAACGGGATTTCGCTTTTTCTCTGGATTATCGGCATCGGAACGCTCACGGCAGGCGTGGTAGGCGTGAGCAACATTATGCTCATCACCGTGCGCGAGCGCACCAGAGAGTTTGGCATTCGCAAGGCGCTGGGCGCTCCTCCCGCCTCCATACTTCGCCTCATTTTGCTGGAATCGGTGCTCATTACCGGCTTGTTTGGGTACGTTGGCATGGTGCTGGGGGTGGGCGTTTCGGAGGTGCTTAGCGCTGTCCTCGCGGCCAGCAACAGCAGCAGCGGGGGCGGCATGGCTATCCTGAAAAACCCTACGGTGGATATAAACATCGCCATCCTTGCCACGCTGGTGCTGATGGTGGCAGGCGTAATTGCCGGCTACTTTCCGGCGCGCAAGGCTATTCAGGTTACGGCGGTGGAGGCAATGAGGGCAGAGTAGCAAACGTTTTGAAGAAGTTGAACAGAAGAAGTTGAACAATTAAAAATAGCAAGCCATGATTAAATTTTCCAACAACGACGCAATGCCCCTTTTGGGGTTAGGCACGTGGCGCACCACGCGCGAAGAAACGTACAATTCGGTTTTTGAGGCGCTCAAAATCGGCTACCGGCATGTGGATTGCGCCTTCATCTACGGTAATGAAGATGTTATCGGTCAGGCGTTCAGCGATGCGTTTGCGCAGAAGATAGCGCGGCGCGAGGAGCTGTTTGTAACCTCCAAGCTGTGGAACGACGCGCACGAAAAAGACAGCGTACGCCCCGCGCTACAGGCCACCCTGCGCAGCCTGCACCTCGACTACCTCGACCTCTACCTGATACACTGGCCGGTGGCGCTCAAGCGCGGTACGCTCTTCCCCTCGCAGCCGGATGAATTTTTGACACCCCAACAGGCGCCTCTTGCCGAAACGTGGGCGGCGCTGGAGGACTGCCGCCGGGAAGGTTTGTGCAGGCATATCGGCGTGTCGAACTTCACCTGCGAAAAGCTTACCGCGCTGCTGCAAACCGCCACGCAAAAGCCCGAAATGAATCAGGTGGAGCTACACCCCTACCTGCAGCAGCCGGAGCTGGTAGAGTTTTGCCAAAAAAACGGCATCCACGTAACCGCCTACGCGCCGCTGGGCGCCGGCATGGCGGACGAAGGCGACAGGGTGGCCATCCTGAAAAATCCGGCGCTGGCGGAGATTGCCCAAAAGCACGGCTGCACCACGGCGCAAGTTGTGCTGGCGTGGGGCATGGCGCGCAAAACGGTGGTTATCCCGAAGTCGGTAAAGGCGCACCGCATGGCGGAGAACTTCGCCGCGCAAGGCGTAACGCTCGACGATGACGATATGGCGCGTATTGCAGCCCTCAACCGTAACCTGCGCATCACCACAGGCGCCCTGTGGACAATGGAAGGCTCACCCTACACGGAAGATTACCTGTGGAACAGCTGATTAATATTTGTATTTGAAATCTCCTAAAAACTCAACTCCCTTAAAATGAGGTAATGAGGTTAGGATATATTTATAACCTATTGCTATTGAGGTTGTTTTGTTATAAAAATTAGGTTGGAACCGAGCGTAGCGAGTTCACGAACACTTTAAAAATAAATACGAGTGAGTAAATGAGGTTCTTTTGAGGGTACAACCTCATTTTTACCTAATTTTCTCAACAAAACAACCTCAGTAGCAACGAGAGTAACGATGTGTATATTACCTCATTACCTCATTTTGGGAGTTTCTATGAGTTCCCATTTTTAGTTTTTAATTTTTAGTTTTTAATTTTTAATTTTTAATTTCCCCCCATGCTTCCTTTTGATGTTTACCCGCTATGGGATGTAGAGCCTGCATACGGCGAGGGCTGCTACCTGTACGATAAAAATGGCGTGTGCTACCTTGATTTTTACGGAGGCCACGCGGTAATTTCTGTTGGGCATACGCATCCGCGCTACGTGCAGCGCATAGTAGAGCAGCTTAAACGGCTGGCGTTTTACTCCAACGCCGTACAAAATTCGCTGCAAAAGCAGCTGGCCGAGCGGCTGGGCGCAGTTTCGGGCTATCCGCACTTTTCGCTGTTCCTGTGCAACTCCGGCGCTGAGGCCAACGAAAATGCCATCAAGCTTGCCTCGTTCGACACGAAAAAGAAAAAAGTGCTTGCTTTTGGCAAAGCCTTTCACGGGCGCACTTCGGGCGCCGTTGCCGTTACCGACAACCCCAAGATTGTTGCCCCGTTCAACGTTACCCCTAACGTAGAGTTTGTCCCCCTCAACGACGTTGAGGCGGTGGAGAAAAACCTCCAAACGGGCGACTTCTGCGCCGCTATCGTAGAGGGAATACAGGGCGTTGGCGGCATTCTTATGCCCACCAATACGTTTTTGCAGCAGCTGCGCGCGCTGTGCAACCGGTACGATGTACGCCTCATTCTGGACGAGGTGCAGAGCGGATACGGGCGCAGCGGCAAGTTTTTTGCCCACCAGTGGGCCGGCATCGAGCCGGATATTATCACAACGGCAAAGGGCATGGGCAACGGATTTCCCATCGGCGGGGTGCTCATCTCGCCTCGATTTAAGGCTGTGCATAGCATGTTGGGTACCACGTTTGGCGGCAACCATCTTGCCTGCGCCGCCGCCTTGGCAGTGCTCGAAATATTCGAAGACGAGCACATCCTGAGCAACGTTGCAGAGATGGGGATGCTGCTGATGAGCGAGCTGCGGCAAGTACCGGGTGTCAAAGAGCTGCGCGGGCGCGGGCTGATGATAGGCATGGAGATGGAGAAGCCTATGGGCGAGCTGCGCAGCAAGTTGCTCTTTGAGCACAAAATATTTACCGGTGCGGCGGGAACGCACGTCATCCGGCTGCTTCCTCCGCTGTGCGTTGGCAAGCAGCAGGTAGGCGAGCTTATGGAGGCGCTGCGTAAGGCGACGATGCGCCTGTAAAAAAACGGAAAGCGCACTTGTCGGCGCAGACTGCTGCGATTTTTTTAGCGATGAAAATTTGAATTACTTTGAAGCGATGAAAAAAATAACGTTTATTCTCCTGTCCGCTGCCGTTGCGCTTGCGTCAGGCTGTAGCCGACACTCGGCAAGGATAGAAGGGCATATTGCCGGCGCAAACGGCGCAAGCGTGCTGCTGAAAAAAACAGCGCTGGGAAAGCTTACCGTACTCGACTCTGTCCGGTTAGGCGCGTCGGAAAAATTTTCCTTTAAGGTCGGCAAGGTTGAGCCGGCCAGCTTTTACCAGCTCGTTGTTGACACCATGGGGAGCATAGGGCTGCTGGTGCACCCCGGCGACCGCATAGCGCTGTCGGCGGAGGCCCCCGGCGTGGTAGCGTCGTGCCGCTCAACCGGCTCGGAGGATATGTCGTTGCTGCTGCAGCTCCAGCAAAGCCTTGCGCAAAGCAACCTTGCGCTCGACTCGCTGCTGCGCATGGCAAGCAGCGACGACCCGCAGCAGGTGGCGGAGGCGCGCAAGGGGATAGCGCGTATCTTTTTGCAGCAAAAGAGGTACAACACTACCTTTATCGTAAAGTACCCTACCTCGCCCGCCAGCATTACCGCCTTTTACCAAAAGTTAGGTCGTGAGCTGCCGCTGTTTGGCGCCCCCGACGACCGATTTTTGCTCCGGATGCTCACCGATTCGCTGCGTCCGCGGTATCCAAAATCGGGCTACGTAAAATCCATGCTCGTAAAGCTCGACGAGCTGGAGGCGGCAGCGCGTCAAGTTTCTTTGCAGGAGCTAATGTCGCAGGCCACCGAGTTGGACAAGCCGGAGGTAAAGTTGCCCGACGCGCAGGGTAAAGTACACCTGCTCTCGGCGCTCAAGGGAAAAGTGGTGCTGCTGGACTTTTGGGTTTCGACCAGCCCGCTTTGCCTCATGGACAACCGCGAGCTGATGCCGCTGTATAAAAAGTACCATGCAAAAGGCTTTGAGGTTTTTCAGGTGTCGCTGGACGACGACCCCGAGCAGTGGAAAAGCGCCGTTGAGGAGCATGCGCTGCCGTGGATAAGCGTGAGCTGCCCCGCCGCCGAGGGCTGCATTGCCGCGCGAGATTACCGCATAGAAAACATTCCGGCAAACTTCCTCATTGACCGGCAGGGAAAAATTGCCGGTAAAAACCTGTACGGCGACGAGCTGGCAAAAAAGGTGAAGGAGATGATGCAGAATTGAAAAACACCGCTTTGATAGACACGCACTGCCATATTTTTGACGAGGCATTTGCCGCCGACCGCGATGACGCTGTGAGGAGAGCGCAGGCAGCAGGCGTTGCGCTGATGCTCATGCCCAACGTTGACAGCGGGACGTACGCCGGCATGATGCATACGGCCGGCGCATTTTCGGGGGTATGCCTGCCTATGATCGGCGTACATCCCACCTCAATCACCGCCGAAAATGTGGAGCAAGAGCTGGACTTTGTGCGCGGCGAGCTGGAAAAAAATCCCCCCAAAACATTTGTTGCCATCGGCGAAGTAGGCGTTGACTGCTACTGGAGCAGAGCGCACGTGGAGCAGCAGCTGATTGCGTTTGAGCGGCAGCTGCGCTGGGCCGAGCAGCGCAGGCTGCCGGTGGTAATCCATGCCCGCGATTCGTTCGGCGAAATTCTGGAGGTGCTGCGCCGCGTAAAGCCTGACGTGAAGGGAGTGTTTCACGCCTTTTCAGGCTCCATAGAGCTTTACCGTGATATAAAAAAGCTGGGCGACTACAAGCTGGGCATAGGCGGCATGGTAACTTTCAAGAACGCCACGCTGCCCGAAGTAGTGCGGCAAGTCCCGCTGAGCGATTTGCTGCTCGAAACCGACGCGCCATACCTCACCCCAACGCCCTTTCGCGGCAAGCGCAACGAAAGCGCCTACCTGCCGTTAGTAGCGCAAAAAATAGCCGAAATAAAAGGCTTGAGCGTAGCAGAAGTCGCGGAGGCCACCACCGGCAACGCAATCCGGCTCTTCGATTTGCAGATATGAGCAAAATTAACAGCCATAAATTTTTATATGTAGCAAAAAAATTTTACCTTTGCCCCACCTTAACGTGGCGTTAGCGCGCTGCTTGCTTACCTGCCAAAGCGCATAAAAAAAGGAGAGATGGCCGAGTGGTCGATGGCGCACGCCTGGAAAGTGTGTATACTCCAAAAGGGTATCATGGGTTCGAATCCCATTCTCTCCGCAACAATCATTGTTTATCAGTATTTTAGCAACACTACACCCGAGCGGCTTGGCAGTTCGGGTTGGTGCATTTCAAAGCGTAACCCACTTAAACACGCCATGCTAACAACAGCGCCACATGCCGCAGGGCAATGTAACAGCTTTAAGTTGAAACTTGATGGGCAGCAACATCAAATAGATGCTAATATTTTAATTAGCAGCCTTATACATACAACTACCATTATACAGGAAATAAACAAGTTCCTGGATTCCGGAAAAAAAATAGATATAAAAGTAAAAGCACCGGAAAAAGGAAGCTTTTTGGTAAGCATAGCGCTGCTGGAAAGCTCCATGGAAGCCTTAAAAAATCTATTTACCAAGGAAAACATTCAAATAACAGCAAGTTTAGTAACCATTTTTGTTGGGGTAATAACGGTAAAGCAATTTTTCAAGGGAAAAAAGCCCAAGCATGTTGAAAAAAATGAAAGTTACACCACCATTACCAACCAAAACGGCGATGTGATAACAATAGACAGCCTAACTTTCAATATTTACGAAAAAAGCACGGTGGTAAAGGATGCGCTTTCGCAAAATTTTGAGGCTATCGACAACGACCCGTCCATTACGGGATTTGAGGTTACGGACGGCCAGGGAAAAACAATGGTGCGCGTGGACAAGAGCGAATTTCATGATATGGCTTTTAAGTCGGAGGAAATTTTGGAAAACGAGCGGATTGTTACGAAAGCCGCCACGCTGCACATCGTCAGGCTATCGTTTGAGGACTTCTTGAAGTGGGAATTTTACTACCGCGGGAACAGGATTGCCGCCAAGATTAAGGACCCTGATTTCCAAAAAACGGTAGATAAAGGTGAGCCGTTCTCCAAAGGCGATACGCTGGAAGTGGAGCTGCAGGTAACCCAAAAGTGGGATGAGTCGGTAAATACGTTTATCAACAAATCGTATCAGGTAAACAAAATTATCCGGCATATTCTGCGAAATAGGCAGCAAAAATTTGAATTTGAAGTGGAGGAGGCGCATGAACTTGAGGAGGGTGAAAAGAATATAACAAATGACCTATGAACAAAAAAACCCTACGCGCTAAATTTGCCTTTTGAAAGCAAATTGCTACTTTTGCCGGTGAAAGTAACTTTCATGAGCGCGAAAAAATCAAAACCGAGCGCTTGAGGTAGAACGTCAACCTGATGAACGGAAGGATGCTAACGCCGGAGGAACCGCCAGCTTCGTTGATAAGGTCGCGCACCTAAAAATGCCCTGAAATGACCGATACTAATTTTTAAACTATAAAAAACAAGACATGACAAGCTATAGAGAAAAAATACAACAAGCTCTCTTTGAGAAAACGGGGGAGCGAGATGTAATGAACTTAGCATTTTCAAGGTTTGATGAGTGCGAAAAAATCAAGTTTGATGGCATTGTTGGAAGCATCAACTTGCTGAATGGCCGTATAAAAACAGAAGATGAGGCAGCTCAGCTTGTGGAAGAGGCCTCAAAAGCAAAATTGCCGTAGCGTAAAATGTCTGCTATGCAAAGTTTATATACCGATAGGTTAGACGCTATCAAGGATTTGTACATACGGGTGAAAGAAGCTGTTATTCTTCTTGAGAAGAGCAACAAGGGTGGCTATACTTTTATCGGTACTCACAATGAGGTGCGTAATGCCTTTGACCATGTTATGAAAATGGTGGCCGGTAGCGATGATAACAATGCTGTAGAAATGCAATACCTGAGCGCCAAAAGCCACCTGCTAAGGGCTGGCTACGACGCGTACGAGCTGCTTTGCGCCAGCCACATTCTGTACATCGCCGATATGCTTAGCGTATATAAGGCAAGCGATATTAATAGCGGCTTTCCGGAATACTACGAAAATGATGTAAAAGGAAAAATTGAGCAAATTAAGAGAGACTTGACAGGCTACAGGGTAGAGCATTCCGTAGCAAGTAGCGGAAAACGTGCGCTTACGCATGTGCTGGATGATGCTCACGACGCTTCTGAAGCAGAAAAAGCGGAGCGGCGGTATAACCAATATTTTAATTCTTTTGAGCAGCTGTCGGATTACAGCAGGAATATTGAGCGGCGCATACCGGCTATTTCAGATTTTAGAGATGAGCGGATAGGAAGAGAACGTAAAGAGAAAAGAAATATGATTATAACAATCGCCATAGCAACTGCCACGCTCATAGTTGGTTTGATAGGCGCTATCATAGCGTTTTTACCACGTGAATAGCTATTACACCCATAAAAAAATTACTCCTCTTCGCAGCCCTCGCTGTTGCTGGTCGCCGCCTGCGGCGGAAAAGATGATGAACAAAATGATGAAGAAAATGGGGGTGCATTTCACATTGTCGCTTTAAATAATCCCGTAGGGAATATTCGCTCGGTAGAAAACACAAATGGCGTCCCTCTTTGGCATCCCATAGGGATGCATCCCTATGGGATGCCGACAACCACCGGAACGTTGCCTTTTCTACCGAGCGATTCATTCCTACGGAATGAGTAATTTAGATACTACGTTGACCATCACCAGCACTTTGTCAGAAAGTACAACAACAAGTTTATCGTGCTGAAAGATTTGCAGGTGGCCGGCGCGTTCGATACAAAGCTGGAAGCCTACGAGTACGCCGTAAAGAACTACGAGCCGGGAACGTTCATGGTTCAGGAGGTAAAGCACGGAAAGGGAAACTACACGCAAACCTTTAGAACACAGGTAAAGTTCATTTCGGGTAAAAATGAAGGCCATTGATTTTTCATCAGCGTGGGATGAAAATAATTACTACATTTGCAGATGTAATTAAACGGTTTGTTGCTATGGAACAGGTGAAAACAAATATTATCCAAGTTGGGAGCGGGCAGGGTACTATACAGTCATCTCCCAGAAAGGGCTGGGCAGAGGCTTTTAAAGAGTTTGTTGCCTCCGGTTCGGAGGAATTATTAATTCCTGATTTCTTTGATGATGAAGATTTAAGCTGGTGGACATGGGAAGAGGAAAAGAAATAAGCCGGTATGAGGTGTTTTGGGTTGCTTTAAATCCGGTTGAAGGAAGCGAAATGGGGTGTAACTGGCAACCTCATTTTTACCTAATTTTTTTAACAAAACAACCTCAGTAGCAATGAATTAATACGCATATCAACAACCTCATTACCTCATTAAAACGATGAAATGGATACGAAAAAAATGAGGTAATGAGGTTTGGGTATGTTATGTAACTATGTGCTACTGAGGTTGTTTTGTTAGATAAATTAGGTGAAAAATGAGGTTTTCCAGCTGCCGCAGGAATGACGATAGGAGAGAGAAAGGAAAAACTCAAAATGAAAATTTCATTTTTTCATTAATTATGGAATGAAAATAATTACTACATTTGCAGATGTAATTAAACGGTTTGTTGCTATGGAACAGATGAAAACAAATATTATCCAAGTTGGGAGCGGGCAGGGAGTTGTTCTTCCTTCCGATCTGCTTAGCCGGTTGCGGTTAGGTACAAAATCCTCTGTGAACGTGTCGGTCGAAGATAATCGGATTGCTATGCAGCCATCTCCCAGAAAGGGCTGGGCAGAGGCGGCGAAGCAAATGGTAGAGGCGGGCGATGATGAATTATTAATTCCTGATTTCTTTGAGGATGAAGATTTAAGCTGGTGGACATGGGAAGAGGAAAAGAAATAAGCCGGTATGAGGTGTTTGGGTTGCTTTAGACCCGACAAAAGGCAGCGAAATAGCAAAGACGCGCCCTTGTGTCGTCATAAGTCCGGACGAACTTAACAGGCATATACGTACTGTAATAGTTGCTCCCATGAC
>JAISAC010000064.1 GCA_031266935.1 Prevotellaceae bacterium | reverse complement strand
GTCATGGATACGGACATCTTGTTGAGCGGGATTTGGTCAAAGAGCACCTTCATATCCTCCACGCTGCAAATGCTCACGCCGGCTTTGCCCACGTCGCCCACCACGCGGGGGTGGTCGGCGTCGTAGCCGCGGTGGGTGGCAAGGTCAAAGGCTACGGAGAGCCCCTTTTGTCCGGCGGCAAGGTTGCGGCGGTAAAAGGCGTTGGACTCCTCGGCGGTGGAAAATCCGGCGTACTGCCTGACAGTCCACGGGCTCATCACGTACATCGTGCTGTACGGGCCGCGCAGGTAGGGCGCAATCCCCGCCGCGTAGGCAAGGTGCTCCATGCCCTCGAGGTCGGCAGCGGTGTAGATGCTTTTCACGTCAATTTGCTCGGGCGTACGCCATTCGCTGCCGCCGCCCGGCACCTCACACGCCTTGGCAGAGGTAGCGTAGGTAATGTCTGAAAATTTTGGACGCATAGTATAATTACAAATTATGAATTACGAATATCATTTTTTTTATGTCTTACTTAAATAATAATTTTAGAGTTGAAAGTTACCTGAGTGTCTTCGTACTCTGCGGGCGTTTTTTGTAAAATGTCCATGGGCACTACAAATTTGCGCATAACCTCAAGTTCCGGCTTTACGACCATATTTATGCGTTCAAAAATATCTTTCCCCTCAAAATGCTGAGATATAATAATGAGGTCAATATCGCTGTCCTCGTGCGTATTTCCGTTATTGAACGAGCCGAACAGCGCAATATGGTTGTCGTCTATACCATATTTTACCAGCACTTGATGCAGGTAAACAATCACGCTATCTACCGTTGCTCTGTCTAAGTTTACTGATCCTTTATCCATTGCGGTACTGATTTGGTTTGTTGATAAATATCGGCCGTTTGTTTTTTTGTGTAGAGCGCTATCATTTTGCGCAAATCTTCCGGATAGCGAGTTGTAATGGACAGCTCGTTTATCCATGCCAAAAAAACATTCGCTTCGTCCGGCACATCTAACGCAGTTTTCCCTACAAAATACATCAAATTATGTATCTTTGGCGGTATTTTGTTAAGCCGCTTTATGTACAACCCCTTCAGCGCCTTTTCCACGCTCAGGTGGCACATAAAAATGCTGTAGATATTTCTACCCGTTTGCAGCATAGAGTCAGCCACCTCCAAGTCGTAGTCGGACTGAAGAAACCATTCTTCGTATTTTAGCTGTTTTTCCATTGCTTTTCCGTACGCAATTACAGAATGTAAAGTTAGCAAATATTTGGCAATTCCGGTGCAGGACACATTTTACAGTTTAAGCTACAGCAACCTGTGGTGAGCGCCGCAAATAATAGCAAAGTTGCTTGGGTTCTCGGCAAGACTTTCTGCGAGACGCTGTGGAGGTGTCAAATCTCCAGCTCTTTTTGGTAGCCCTTTAGCATTTCGAGAACGTTGCTCTTGACGCTGATAAAGTGCGATATGCCCTTGCCTTGCAGTTCCTCCTTGCAGGCAGGGTCGCCGGCTACCACCAGAATAGCGCTGCTGCCCAGCTTTTCGGCAATGGCGGGCACACCCTCCGCGTACTCGTCGTCTGAGGAGCAAGCCACCACGATGTCGGCCTTGGCGGCAAGAGCAGCCTTTACGCCCGTGTCCACGTCGGCAAAGCGGTTGTTGTCCGTAATTTTAAATCCTGCCACGGCAAAGAAGTTACTGGCAAACTGCGCCCGTGCGCGGCACATGGCCAAGCTGCCAAATGTGAGCATGAACACCTGCGGCTGCTTGCCGCTGTTTTCGGTAGCGAGGCGCTGCGCCTCAAAGGCTTCAGCGCCGCGGTAAGGCTTCAGCGGCTCGCCCGTTAGCGCCGGCTTGTTGTCGCTGCTGCAGCAGCAGGGACATGCGGCCTCCTTCCCCTCCTTGGGCGCAAGGCCGCTGCGCACATCGTCGGCAAGCACCTCGTTGAAGTTGGGGTATTGGTTGGTGCCCAGCAGAATTTCGCGGCGGGTGGCAATGCTGCTATCGTGCTTTTGCGCCGATGCCTTCACCTGCTCCTGAATAAAGCCGGACTTGAACGCTTCGACGTATCCGCCCTTCTCCTCCACCAGCTTGAAGAGTTTCCACGCCTCCTCCGCAATGCTTTGCGTCAGCATTTCGATGTAGTACGATCCGGCGGCGGGGTCAACTACCTGGTCAAAGTGCGCCTCCTCCTTGAGCAAAACCTGCGTGTTGCGGGCAATGCGGTTGGCAAATTCGGTTGGCGCCCTGAATGGCTTATCAAAGCGCAGCACCTCCAGCGAGTCAACACCGGCAACGGCTGCGCTCATGGCCTCGGTGGCGCCGCGCAGCAAGTTGACGTAGGCGTCGTAGGCTGTTTGGTTCCACGCGCTGGTAACGGCGTGAATTTTCATGCGCTCCGAGCAGGTTTTTTGCGGCTTGTAGGCGCTCACGATGTTTGCCCACAACATGCGGGCGGCGCGTATCTTGGCAATTTCTATAAAGTAGCTGGCGCCTACGGCAAAGGTAAACTTCAGGCGGCGGGCAGCGTCGTCCACCGCGAGTCCGCGGTCGGTGAGCCGAGCAAGGTATTCGTTGCCCATGCTCAGCGCAAACGCCAGCTCCTGCACGGGAGTACCTCCGGCGTTGTGCACCACCGCCCCCGATACGCCTACGTTGCGCAGGCGCTTCAGCTCTGCGGCGGCAAGAATGGCGTTTTTCAGCCGGTCGAAAGCGTCGTCGGCAAGTACGCCCTTGGTGGTCATTTCGCGCAGCGGGTCAGCGTCAATGGAGGCCGCTACGTCGTCGAGCTTAGCGCCGGTTTTTTTGGCGTAGGCTACCAGCTTTTGGGTAAGCCCTGTTCCGCTGCACGTGCAGCCCACAAAGTTGACCTCCACCGCGTCGAGGTAAATACCCTTGAGCAGGGTATCCAGGTCGGCCTCCTCCAGCTTGCCCTCAAAGCAAAAGCCCAGCGAATCCACGCCCCTCATAAGCCCGTCGAGGGCTTGCGCGTTGGCTTTTTGCTTGTCGGCGCAGGCGCAGTAGGTTTGGCGCACCAGCCATTTATTGTCGTTTTTGGCGCCGCGCACGTACGGAAATGCGCCCACGTCAGCGCCCATATGCTTCACGCGCTGCAGGTCGTCGGCGCGGTAGTAGGGGCGCACCGCAATACCGTCGGCGGTTTTCCAAACCAACTTCTTGTCGTAGTCGGCTCCCTTAAGATCTTTGGTAATCACCTCCTCCCACTGCACGGTCGAAACCGGCGGAAATTCGGTAAGCAGCTTTTTGTCTGACATAGTATCTGACATAGTAATTGTATATTTAAATTTTATAGTTCAACAAATTCAAAACATCGTCAACCAAATTCGGTACAAAATTAATATTTTTTCATCTATAAACAAAGCTGATTTTACGGTTTCTTATCAAACAAAATTTTTGGCAGGATTTTACAGGCTAAATCTTTTTTTGAGATACTATTTTTTGGATGGTGTCCATGTTCTATTGGTATAATTTTTATGCTGTGCGCGGGCTATTTTTATGTCAATAGGATATGGGCATCATCTAAAAAGGCACCCAAATTTTGCTGCTTTTTGAGCGTTTTCTTGCCATTTTTCCTTACTTTTGCTTGAAAAATGCGAGGCAAGTAGCTTCCCAAAGAGTTTGTACGTTTGAAGCCTGAAATCATTACATACTGCGCCGACCATTCCACACCGGAGCCGGAGCTGCTGCAGGCGCTATCGCGCGAAACGCACCTGCGCGCCGTTCAGCCGCGCATGCTCTCGCACTGGCAGCAGGGGTTGCTTTTGCAGCAGCTGGCAGCGCTGCTTAAGCCCGGCAGCATTTTAGAGATAGGTACCTTTACCGGATACTCGGCGCTGTGCTTGGCCGCTGCGCTTCCGCCCGGCGGAGAGCTGCACTCCTACGACGTGGACGATGAGGTGCTCGAGGTTGCTCAAGAGTTTATCAGCCGGTCGCCGCAGGCAAAACAGATAACGCTGCACCACCAAAACGCGCTCGAAGGTGCGCCGACACTTGGAAAAACATTTGACCTCGTATTCATCGACGGCGACAAGCGCGAATACCCCGACTACTACCGCATGGCCATGCAGCTCACGCCGTCCGGCGGGCTTATCGCTGCCGATAACGTGCTGTGGGGCGAAAAAATACTCGACGCTCCGCGCTCCGGCGACAGGCATACGCGCGCTTTGCAGGAGTTCAACGAAATGGTGCGCCGCGACGACAGCGTAGAAAAAATTATGCTACCTTTGCGCGACGGATTAACCTTAATCAGGAAAAAATGAGCCGAAAAAAATGAGCCGAAAAGCACGGCGGACATTGCTTTAAAATTCAAAAGTTTAAATATAATCAAATGAACAAGAAAGTACTTTTAATGATTCTTGATGGCTGGGGCAACGGAAAGCACGACCGCACCAACGCCATCTATACGGCGGGAGCGCCCAACATGGAGCGCCTTGCAAAGGAATATCCAACATCGGAGCTGCTTACCTGCGGCGAAAACGTAGGCCTTCCGGACGGGCAAATGGGCAACTCCGAGGTAGGGCACCTCAACATTGGCGCTGGCCGCGTGGTGTATCAGGATTTGGTGAAAATCAACATTGCATGCCGCAGCAACAGCATCCTGCAAAACCCCGAAGTGATAGCGGCGTTTCAACATGCAAAGAGCAGCGGCAAGCAGCTTCACCTCATGGGGCTGGTATCCGACGGCGGCGTGCACAGCTCCATCGACCACCTCTACAAGCTCTGCGACGTGGCGGGCGAGTATGGGCTGCAAAACCGCACCTTTGTGCACTGCTTCATGGACGGCCGCGATACCGACCCAAAGAGCGGCAAGGGGTTCATTGAGCAGCTGCAAGAGCATCTGCAAAAGTCGTGCGGCGAAGTAGCCTCTATCGTTGGCCGCTACTACGCTATGGACAGGGACAAGCGCTGGGAGCGCGTCCGCGAGGCGTATAATTTGCTGGTGCACGGCGCAGGCGTTGCCGCCAACGACCCCGTGCAGGCAATGCAAAGCTCCTACGACGAAAATGTTACCGACGAATTTATAAAGCCAATAGCCTGCGGGCAGGGCAAAGGGCGCATACAGGAAGGCGATACCGTCATCTTCTTCAACTTCCGCAACGACCGCGCCAAGGAGCTCACCATTGCGCTCACCCAGCAGGATATGCCGGAGTTCGGCATGAGCGTCATCCCGCTCTACTTCTGCACCATGACGCCCTACGACGATAAGTTTGGCGGGCTGCACATCCTGTTCAACAAGGATAACGTGCAGAATACGCTGGGCGAAACGCTGGCAAAGGCGGGTAAAAAGCAGCTGCGCATAGCCGAAACGGAAAAGTACGCGCACGTAACATTTTTCTTCTCCGGAGGGCGCGAGGCTACATTCGAGGGCGAGGAGCGCATCCTTATCAACTCGCCCAAGGTGGCCACCTACGACCTGCAACCCGAAATGAGCGCACCGCTCGTAAAGGAGGCGCTGATAGCGGAGCTGAACAAGAAAAAGTTCGACTTTATTGCGCTCAACTTTGCCAACGGCGATATGGTGGGGCACACCGGCGTTTACGACGCTATTGTAAAGGCCGTAAAAACCATTGACGGCTGCGTGGCCGAGGTGGTCAAGGCCGCGCAGGACAACGGCTACACCGTGCTCATCACCGCCGACCACGGCAACGCCGACAACGCCGTCAACCCCGACGGGTCGCCCAACACGGCGCACTCGCTCAACCCCGTACCCTTTGTGGTGGTGGACAAGGATGTAAAAAGCGTTGCCAACGGCGTACTTGCCGACATAGCCCCCACCGTGCTAACCCTTATGGGCGTTGAAATTCCTGAAGATATGACGGGAAAGAAGCTGATTTGAGGGTTGAGAGGCGGCGCACGGCATGTGTATAGCCGTTGCTGCGCCTAAAACCCAAAAAACATGCCGCAGGCGCTTGCACCTGCGGCAATTGCTATTTTTATGGCTTTCATGTAGAAAAATCCCCGCTTGGATTCGGCGAGCAACGGAATACCGGCATGCCCGTCCTGCACTATGGTGTTGGCCAGCAGAACGCTGAACGGAAGGCTGCCCTGCGCAAACATCAGCACAAAAACCATGTGCGGCCCCGATGCCGGAATAAGCCCAATGAGGATGGCTGCAACGGCCATGTAGTGCACGTTGCTGCGCACCCACGCCTGCGCTTCGATGTAGCTCCCAAGAATGGCAATGATGATGAGCGAGCCGAGCGTCCACAGAAAAATCTTTGCGAAGTGTTTTTTTATCACGTGCCCCCACAGGTGGCGCTCCAGAAAGTGCTCGTCAACGCGAATAATGATGACGAGCACCGCCGCCGCAACCACCAAAAAGAGCAGGTTGAGCCAGCGCTCGCTAAATAGCACGGCGCTATGCTGGTGCGGGTGCTCGAGCGTCCCGCTAATGGTAGCCACAATAAAAAATACAACGCCGCCAACCAGCAGCGCGCGCTGAAAGGAGATATTTTTCAGGTTGCTACGCCAGCTGCTGCCTGCACTTTTTTCGTGATGATGGCGCTCGTCGGCGGAGTGAATGGCAAGGTGGTTGTGCGCAAAAGGCGCCGGGACCTGCTTTACCAGCAGGTTAGTCAGCCCTCCTGCGGCAAGCGCCACGGCAAGCAAAATACCCTGCAGCGCCAGCGCCTGCAGCGGAAACGAAGCATACATAACAAACGCCTCATCGCCCATGCCGGCAACCATAGCCGCCACCAGCGCCCCAAAATTTACGACGCCGTGCGTAAAAAGCGCCACCGTGGCAAATCCGCCAATGCAGCCCGGCACCATGCCGAGCAGCGCTGCCGCCAGCAGCTGCCCAACCTGAGATTTTTTGAGCCACGCCAGCCCGTGCGCATGTGTAGTCACGTTGACGTACTCAATGAGCAGCAGCATAGTCATCACTAAGCAGGTGACGAGCGTTGTGTTTTGCAGGATATGAATGGTGGAGTGGAAAAGCATTTTTTTGCCTACGAAATTTTTGCAAAGGTTTTTGCAAAGATAATCGAAAATCCTTGAACTGCATCAACCGACATCAAAAGTGGCAAAATATAAAATAATTCCTTATTTTTGTACCGGAGTATTCACCAATAAAACAGATAAAGCCAATGGAACTAACACTCGACATGAATCGGCAGTACACCTACGCCGACTATCTACAATGGCTCGACGACAAGCGCCGTGAGTTAATTAACGGATTTATCAGGATGATGTCGGCGCCTGCTACCGCACACGCAGAGGTAACAGGAGACCTACATGCAACCCTGCACTACTTTATTAAGCAGCGCAGCGGAAAGTGTAAAGTCTTTGTTGCCCCGTTTGACGTGCGCCTGCCTAAAAACGGCGAAAAAGACGACAACAAAATATTCTCCGTTGTGCAGCCGGACATCGTGGTGATATGCGACCCGTCGAAAATTGACGAAAAAGGATGTCTGGGCGCACCCGACATGGTTGTAGAGGTGATCTCGCCCTACACGCGCAAGTACGACCTGAACGACAAGTTTAACCTCTACGAGGCTTCGGGCGTAAAGGAGTACTGGACGGTTGAACCTTTTGAGAAAGATGTTATTGTTATTGTTTTTCTTTTACAGGAAGACGGGCGCTACGCCGAAGGAGTAATCTACCGTAGCGGCGCAAAAATTCCCGTACAAACCCTCCCTGGGTTGGAGGTGGACACAGATGAACTGGTTGCGCTATAAATATTCACCAAATAACAGATAAAACCAATGGAACTGACACTCAACATGAATTGGCAGTACACCTACGCCGACTACCTGCAATGGCTCGACGACAAGCGCCGCGAGTTGATTAACGGATTTATCAGGATGATGTCGGCGCCTACCACCACACACGCAGGGGTAACAGGAGGCTTACATGCCCTCCTATACTATTTCATCAAGCGGCGTAGCGAAAAGTGTAAAGTCTTTGCCGCTCCGTTCGACGTGCGCCTGCCCAAAAACGGCGAAAAAAACGACGATAAAATATTCTCCGTTGTACAGCCGGATATTGTAGTGATATGCGACCCGTCGAAGATTGACGAAAAAGGGTGTTTGGGCGCACCCGACATGGTTGTAGAGGTGCTCTCGCCCTCCACGCGCAAGTACGACCTGAACGAAAAGTTTAACCTCTACGAGGCTTCGGGCGTAAAGGAGTACTGGATAGTTGAGCCTTTTGCCAAAGACGTTGCCGTTTTTCTTCTACAGGAAAACGGGAACTACGCCGAAGGAGTAATCTACCGCGGCAGCACAAAAATTCCCGTACAAACCCTCCCCGGACTGGAAGTGGACACGGAGGAGTTGTTTACGCGATAAATATTCACCAATAAAACAGATAAAACCAATGAGACTGACACCCGACATGAACCGGCAGTACACCTACGCCGATTATCTGCAATGGTTCGACGAGAAGCGCCGCGAGTTGATTAACGGATTTATCAGGATAATGTCGTCGCCTGCTACCACACATGCAGAGGTCGCAAATGACTTAAATGTCACCCTATACAATTTTGTTAAGCGGCGTAGCGGAAAATGTAAAGTTTTCGTCGCCCCGTTTGACGTGCGCCTGCCCAAAAACGGCGAAAAAGACGACGACAAAATATTCTCCGTTGTGCAGCCGGATATAGTGGTAGTGTGCGACCCGTCGAAGATTGACGAAAAAGGATGCTTAGGCGCACCCGACATGGTTGTGGAGGTGCTCTCGCCCTCCACGCGCAAGTACGACCTGAACGACAAGTTTAACCTCTACGAGGCTTCGGGCGTAAAGGAGTACTGGACGGTGGCGCCTGCCGACAAAGACGTTACCGTTTTTCTTTTACAGGAAGACGGGCGCTACGCCGAAGGTGTAATCTACCGTAGCGGCGCAAAAATTCCCGTACAAACCCTCCCTGGGCTGGAGGTGGACACGGATGAGCTGTTTGCGCGATAAATATTGGCCGCCGGAAGCTGAAAATTGAAAAACTTTGCTTACCTTTGCCCCCTCTAAAACAACCAAAATAATCAACATTTTGTAATATGCGCCGGATGACAGGTCAATATAATTTTTCTTATCGTGTACAAAATAATTTGGTAACTTCAAATTATTTTGACACACACACACACACACACACACACACACACACACACACACACACACACACACACACACACACACACACACACACACACACACACATTACGTCCGCTAAGTTACGACAAGTTGCTGACATACACAAGAGATGGGACTTTTTTTCCTGCGGAATAGCAGCATATCCCGCCGGCTTTTCTTGTGCCCATGCCGGCTTACAACCATACTCACAATCACCTAATAGTAACGCTAATAAAAACTGATAAAATGAAAGCTACATTAACCCAGCTTGGGACAACAACGAAACGGAGCCGCGCGCTGGCGCTTTGCGCTTCCACTATTATGGCATTGACCCTCTGGGCGGGCCTGCCGCTGCAAGCGAGCGCGGAAACCCAAAACGTATCATACATTAACGAGAGCGGGCAATCGGTAACAGAAGAACATGACGTAACCGAACTCACAAACCAAACAGCACTAGTCGACGGCTGGTATATCGTAACTGGCAACGTAACAATCTCATCCATAAAGGTCAACGCAACAAACCAAAGCCAACATCAAGGCGCGCATTTAATCCTAGCAGACAACTCCCACTTAACTGTGAATAACGGCATAAACGTAATAGACGCCAACCAACTCACCATCTACGCCCAATCCACAGGTGAAAGCATGGGAAAGCTTACCGTGGTCGCTAACCAGAACTCTAGAGCAGGCATCGGCGGTAACGGCGGTCAAAATGGCGGCATTATCACGATTAACGGCGGCTTGATCAGCGCAACGGGTCATGCTACCGGCGCCGCCATCGGCGCTGGCAACGGTGGCTCAGGCGTAACAATCACCATCAACGGAGGTGTCATCAATGCTCAAGTCAACCCCACCGGCGCCGGCGGCACCGGCGCCGATAACGTGGCTATTGACGGTGGGTCAGGCGGAACAATCACCATTACCGGCGGCACGCTCAACGTCACCGGCGGCCTCGGGAACAGCGCCGGGGGGATCGGCGTTGGCGACGGCGGTACAATCAGTATAGAAAACGCAATCGTATTTGTGAGCCCGGCGGTAAGCGCCGCCGCGACCTATAAAAACGCCATATTAATCAGAAGCTACAGTACCGCCTTCTACGATTCCGATGGTTCCACCACTGGCTCCAATACCGTAACCCTAACAGGCGATTACACTATTCCGGCAGGCAAAACACTGACCATCCCGGCAGGTAAAACGCTTGTAATAGACGAAGGGGCAACGCTTAACATTCTCGGCTCTATCTCGGTGTCAGGAACCTTGACCGGCGATGGAACGGTAACGAGCAGCAAAGCTCTGAGCGTTTCGCTCACTTCCGTAACCGTTAACGGCACTTACACTTACGACGGCACAGAGCAAACCCCGGACCTTACGGTAAAACTCGCGGGGACGACTCTCGCACTTGACGCAGATTACACAATATCCACAACAAACAGCGTAAACGCGGGTACGGCGGCAAGATACACCATAACCGGCAAATTGCCCTCATACTCAGGTACAAAGCAAGGAACATTCACAATCGGCAAAGCAGCTGGCGCTTCCGCCTCCGCACCTGCGGAAAGCAGCAGAACTCACAACACCGTGACCCTGAACGAAGGGGAGATTTCTACAAACCCCGGCAACCAAACGGTGGAATACGCCAAAAACACAGAGAACGCTGCCCCAAGCGAAGGCTGGCAGACAGGGCTTACCTTTAATGGCCTTTCGTCAAACACGCCCTACTACTTTTTCGCCCGCGCAAAGGAAAACGATAATTATTTTGCGGGCGCACCTTCGAGCGGCACTCAAATAACCACCAATAAAATCCCAGTCAACAACAGTGCAAAGAATCTTACAGCAGAAGTGGTTTACTCATCCGGCGGAATAGACCTTGCGACGTTATACAACATAGATGTAAAAGCAGGGGCGCAGACGTACACCAAAGCTGATGGCACAGGAACAGGCAGCATAGGAGGTTCCATTTTGACCGTAACAAAATCCGGCACTTTCCAAATCAGCCTTGCAACAGCCGAAACTGCTACCCACGCGGCAGGCCTGCCGAAGCACGTTACGCTGACGGTAGAACAAGCAAATCAATCCGCGCTTTCAATAACCAACTTAAATCC
>JAISAC010000215.1 GCA_031266935.1 Prevotellaceae bacterium | reverse complement strand
GCGGGGTTTGCAGCATACGGAGCGGAGATGCACGGATGCTCGCTTGTCCGGGCAGTCCCGCAGAGCCTGCCCCGAGCGTAGCCGAGGGGGACGACAACTTTATTAACTGTTATATCTTGTTTATTCGTCATTCCTAAATACCAAAAGCCCAAGCAACCATTGCTTGAGCTCTTTTCCTTTTTTATAATTTATAGGGCTGCATAACTCCTTGCAGGCGACGAATGCCACGTATCCGTACATCCAAGCGCTCCGAAGGAGAAAACAGCATTAATTATGCGTATCGGGGAGATTAAACGCCAAGGACCCAAGCTTGACCGCGGCCTTCGCTGCCGCCATCCTCTTCACCTTCGTAATCTTCTGCATCCTCTTCGCTTTCTTCATCTACATCCTCTTCGCTTTCTTCATCCTCTTCGCTTTCTTCATCTTCATCCTCTTCGCCGCCACCGTTTACCAGCTGGCTCTTAACATTGCTAAGGGTTGCCCGTGCGGATGAGTGTGAACCGAATTGTCCGCCAACGCAGACGTAGTTCCACCTTCCGCTGTTGACAATTTGAACATTGCTAAACGTCTCCTGCATATCTTGGAGATATGCATTTGCGTTGCTTTTGCTCAAAAAGCTGCCTACAACAACGTAGTAGGCCGAGTGTTGAGGCGAATATGCAGGCGAGAAGTCTGCCACTAAAGAGTTCATTGCGATGGAGTCTTCGCGAGCCTTGATTTGTAGCGCCAATATGCGCTCCTCGTCGGCTCTCCGAATGCTGTCCTGTTGTGCTTGAATTCTTTGCAGCTGCGCCTGTTGTTGTTCTGCTTTATTGCGGCAACCGGAGCTTGCGATTGTTAAAGCACCGAAAAAGAAAACCAAAACTTTTTTCATGGTGTAATGTGTTTATTGTTTTTATTTTTTGTTTTTGAACAGAAAAATTCCTTGCAAAGATAATACTTATTTTGCGAAAAAAAAATCATAACGTCTTTTTTTACATGCTTGAGCGTTATTTTTTTGCAGAAGCGCCATTTTCTTAGGTGTCAATACGTGCATACTTGGCGTGCGCTTCAATAAAATTGCGGCGTGGCGCTACATCGTCGCCCATGAGCATGGAGAAAATGCGGTCGGCTTCGGCGGCGCTTTCTATGCTTACCTGGCGTAGCGTACGGTAGGACGGGTTCATGGTGGTGTCCCACAGCTGCACGGCGTTCATTTCGCCGAGGCCTTTGTAGCGCTGCACGTGTACGCCGGTATCCCTGCCCTTGCCTATTTCATCTACGGCCGCCTGCCGCTGGTCTTCGGTCCAGCAGTATTGCTCCTGCTTGCCTTTTTTGACTAAGTAAAGCGGCGGCGTTGCTATGTAGAGGTAGCCGTTTTTGATAAGGTCAACCATGTAGCGGAAAAAGAACGTCATGATGAGCGTGGCAATGTGGCTGCCGTCCACGTCGGCATCGGTCATGATGATGATTTTGTGGTAGCGCAGCTTGGCAATGTTGAGCGCCTTGGAGTCCTCCTCGGTGCCAATGGTTACGCCAAGCGCGGTGAATATATTTTTTATCTCTTCGCTGTCAAAAATCTTGTGCTCCATTGCTTTTTCCACGTTCAGGATTTTTCCGCGCAGCGGGAGTATTGCCTGAAACGTTTTGTCGCGCCCCTGCTTTGCCGTGCCGCCGGCCGAATCTCCCTCCACGAGGTAGATTTCGCATTTGGCGGGGTCGCGGTCGGAGCAGTCCGAGAGCTTTCCGGGCAGCCCTGCGCCCGATAGCACCGTTTTGCGCTGCACTATTTCGCGCGCTTTGCGGGCGGCGTGCCGCGCGGTGGCGGCAAGCACCACCTTGTCGATAATGAGCTTGGCGTCTTTGGGATTTTCCTCAAGGTAGTTCTCCAGCGCAAGGCTCACCGCCTGCGATACGGCAGCGGTAACCTCGTTGTTGCCCAGCTTGGTTTTGGTTTGGCCTTCAAACTGCGGCTCGGCCACCTTTACGGAGATAACGGCGGTAAGACCTTCGCGAAAGTCGGCGGGGTCTATTTCCAGCTTGGCTTTTTCCAGCTTGGCCAGCATCCCGCTTTTTTCGGCAAAATTTTTGAGCGTGGTAGTCAGCCCGCGGCGAAATCCCGACAGGTGGGTGCCGCCCTCTATCGTGTTGATGTTATTTACGTAGGAGTGGACGTTTTCGCTGTAGCCGGAGTTGTACTGCAGCGCTATTTCGACCGGTACGCTGTTTTTTTCGGTCTCAAGGTAAATGGGCTTTTCTATGAGCTTTTCGCGGCTGGCGTCGAGGTAGGTAACAAACTCTTTCAGACCCTCTTGCGAAAAGAACGTTTCGCTTTTTTGCGCTGGCGTGCCGTCCTCCGCTGCTTCGTCATGCTTTTCCGTGCGCTTGTCGGTTATGCTCAGGCTGATGCCCTTGTTGAGGAAGGCGAGCTCGCGGAGCCGGCTTGCTAAAATGTCGTAGCTGAACTCTGTTGTTTGCGTAAAAATCTTGGCGTCGGGCTTAAAGGTGATGATGGTTCCGCACAGGTCGGTAGCGCCAACTTCTTTGATTGGGCCTTGCGCCGCGCCGCGGCTGAACTCCATTTGGTAGATTTTGCCGTCGCGCCGCACTTCTGCCGTCAGGCTCACCGACAGCGCGTTGACGCAGGAAACGCCAACGCCGTGCAAGCCTCCGGAAATCTTGTAGTTGCTTTTGTCAAACTTACCTCCGGCGTGCAGCACGGTGAGCACCACCTCCAGCGCCGACTTGCCCTCCTCCGGCATGATGCCGATGGGGATACCGCGCCCGTCGTCGCTTACGGTGATGGATCCGTCTTCGTTGATGCAGACGCCGATGTTCTTGCAATATCCGCCAAGCGCTTCGTCTATAGAGTTATCAACTACCTCATAAACAAGATGATGCAAGCCTCTTGGCCCTACATCGCCAATATACATGGAGGGGCGCATGCGCACTGCCTCTAACCCTTTTAGCACCTGAATGTTATTTTCTGAGTATTCCTCCGAAAATTTTTGTTCCTCTACTGACATGTTAAAGATGTTTTTAATACAAATGGGCACAAAGTTACCAAAAAAAATGTCATGAATGGCGCAAAACCCGACTAAATTTATGAACATTATTTATGGCTATTGCCGCGTTTTTGTAATTTGCTATGCTGCAACCTGCCTGTAAGTTTGGCTTGCCTGCGATGCCGGCAGGAGGTTTTCGTTTTCATTGGGTTAATGAGCCGCCCATGTCGCTCTTAACGCCGGAGGTGAGGTGAGGTCGGGGCG
>JAISAC010000202.1 GCA_031266935.1 Prevotellaceae bacterium | reverse complement strand
TGCGGGACTGCTCGTTGTAGAGACGTGGCGCGCCGCGTCTCTACGCAGGTATGCTGCAATCCGTATGCTGCAAACCCCGCAGGGGTGACACGCTATTAACCGTATGCTTCAGCATACGGGGGACAAGCAGGAGGCTCCCGCTAAGTCCCGCAGGGACGACACTTTTATATCCGTTATATGTTATTTATTTCTTATCCCTAAGCAATGGCAACAAGACTACGAAACAATGCAGCGCACAATGATCTACGGAAAATCACTGCCTTTTGATGAATTGATAGCCAAGATAAAGTTGTTGAATGAAAGAATAAATCGTATTGATTCGTTTTCGCAGGAATGACCGATTGTAACGAGAATAGCAAGCAACCATATTCTACAAAATATGAGCAGCGAACGTGTTGAGGGATTGCCATTGCTATACCGAGCGATATATTCCTAACGGAATGTGGCACAGAAAAATCATTCTTCTAATGGATATTTTGGGATAAAATGGTACGAGATTACAAAGTTTTTTCTGCTTCCATGTGCATTTTAAATAATTGCCGTTTTTTAGTTTTGATAACTGCACCTTAGAATTATGGGGTTATCTGAAAAAGCTATTTTTTTCAATCTTTGAGTAAATAGTAGAAGTTCTAAGATTTTCAAGCAGCAACTCCATAGCCTATCATCTCTTTTGACGCGTTTATATCCTCCGTGATGTATGCAATGAACTCCTCATCGGATCCCGCCTCCCGCATAATATTTTCAAGCGCTATTGCCTTATTGTTGAGCGCAGAATTCCATGCATACGCGTGGGAAATGTTTGTAAGTTCGTCAAACGATAGCGCACCGTACTGACCTATTGACGCGCTCAGCTCCTCCACGTCGGAAACGGATAGCCAATTTGTATCGGGCTTACGAAGCGGCGCCACAGTTCTTGTATTCTCCACTTCAACTTTCTTCCGCTGCGCCGTACAGGTCAAATTCGTCGGCGGAGGTAATTTTTACGCTGCAAAACTGGCCAACGCTCAGCGGCCTGCCGGAGGAGGCTACGAGCACCTCTCCATCTACCTCGGGCGAGTCAAACTCCGTGCGCCCAACGTAGCTGTCACCCTCCTTGCGGTCGAGCATTACCTTGAACGTTTTCCCCACCTTTTCTTCGTTGAGCGAGGCCGAAATATCCGCCTGCAGCTTCATCACAGCGCCGGCGCGCCGCTGCTTTTCCTCCTGCCCCAGCGCGTCTTTGAAGTGCTTTGCCCCGTAGGTGCCCTCCTCCTCCGAGTAGGTGAACACGCCTAAGCGCTCAAACCTTACTTGGCGCACAAAGTCCATCAGCTCGGCAAACGCGGCCTCGTCCTCGCCCGGGTGCCCTACCATCAGGGTGGTGCGCAGCGCAATGCCCGGCGCCCGGCTGCGCAGCTTGTCTATCAGCTCGCAGGTTTGCCGGCGGCTGATGCCGCGCCGCATGTTCTTCAGCACCGCGTCGCTCACGTGCTGGAGCGGGATGTCGAGGTACTTGCAGAGCTTGCCGTTGCTGCGCAGCACGTCCATCACGTCGTCCGGAAACTGCGCCGGGTAGGCGTAGTGCAGGCGTATCCACTCAACGCCGTCCACCTCGCTCAGCGCGCCGAGCAGCGCGGCAAGGCGACGCTTGCCGTAAATGTCCACGCCGTAGGAGGTGCTATCCTGCGCCACCACCATGAGCTCCTTCACGCCCTTGCCGGCCAGCAGCTGCGCCTCGCTCACCAGCGCCGCTACGGGGGTAGAAACGTGCCGGCCCCGTATGAGGGGAATGGCGCAGTAGGAGCAGCGCCTGCTGCACCCCTCGGAGATTTTGAGGTAGGCGTAGTGCCCGGCGGTGGTCAGCAGGCGCTCGCCGGCAGGCGCCTGCGCGCGCGGAACGCCCACCGCCGTGAGAATGTCGTCGAAGCTGCTTACGCCAAAAAATTCGTCAACCTCCTCTATTTCCTTGCGCAGGTCGTCCTTATAGCGCTCCGCCAGGCAGCCAAACACGAATAGCTTTTCGATATCGCCGCGCCGCTTGGCCTCGGCGAACTCCAGAATGGTGTTCACCGACTCCTCCTTTGCCTCGGCGATAAATCCGCAGGTGTTGATGACGACAATTTTGGCGGACGTATCGGCGCTGTCGTGCAGCAGCGTGTAGCCGCCGCGCCGCAGCCGCGCCATCAGCTTCTCGGAGTCCACCACGTTCTTGGAGCAGCCAAGGGTGATGACGTTAATTTGCTTGGAGGTGGATTTCAGATGATGTGAGATTTAATGTGAGATTTAATGTGAGATTTAATGTGAGATTTGATGTGGGATTTTAAGCTTGAAGCGTTAGCTTTGCGATGCGGCTTGCTCTCCCGCAAAGAGCGTTTCCACAAATTTTTTCCGGTCAAAGAGCTGCAAGTCGCCTATCTTTTCGCCTACGCCAATATACTTTACGGGAATTTTGAGCTGGTCGGAAATGCCAATCACCACGCCGCCCTTTGCCGTTCCGTCGAGCTTGGTAATGGCGAGCGCGGTAACCTCCGTTGCCTTGCCAAACTCTTTGGCCTGCTGAAATGCGTTTTGCCCGGTAGAGCCGTCGAGCACCAGCAGCACCTCGTGCGGTGCGTCGGGGATAACCTTGCGCATAACGCTGCGTATCTTGGAGAGCTCGTTCATCAAGCCCACCTTGTTGTGCAGCCGTCCGGCCGTGTCGATGAGCACCGCGTGCGCGCCGTTGGCTTTTGCCGAGCTCAGCGTGTCGAAGGCCACCGAGGCGGGGTCGGCGCCCATCTTCTGCTTTACGATAGCCGCTCCGGCGCGCGTTGCCCAAACCTCCAGCTGGTCAACGGCCGCAGCGCGAAAGGTATCGGCAGCGCCAATGTACACCTTTTTTCCGTCGGCCGTCAGCTGCGCCGCCAGCTTGCCTATGGTGGTCGTTTTGCCCGCTCCGTTCACGCCTACCACCATCACCACATAGGGGTTGCCTTGAGTATCGGGCATGTCGGCAATGCTGCTTTCGTTTTCCTCCAGCAGCGCTTCAATCTCCTCGCGCAGAATCCGGTTGAGCTCGGCGGCGTTGAGCACCTTGTCGCGCGCCACGCGCTGCTGCACCAACTCCACCACGCGCAGCGTTGTCTCCACACCCACGTCGGACGAAATGAGCGCCTCCTCGAGGCTATCGAGCACCTCGTCGTCTATCTTCGATTTGCCGACAACGGCGCGCGAAATACGCTTGAGGATGCCCTCCCTCGTTTTTTCAAGCCCGCGCTCCAGCGTAGCGGCCTGCTCGACCTGCTGCTCTCCGGTTTTTTTTGATGAAAAAAGTGAAAAAAATGCCATAGCTATTTACCATTTTTACTGTCCGCCGCATAATTCGCCGCATAATTCGCCGCATAAACCGCCACATAAGCCGCTTCGTAACAAACCGCAAACTTACATGAAATTTTTCGGGTCTGCAAGGCGTACAGCGATTTTTTAGAGAAATCTTTTTTTGAGATGCTATTTTTTTTCAATGGATTTTGAAAGCAAAAAGTCCGTAGGATTTTCTGTGATCTCCCCCCGTACCTCAAAAACCTTATTTCTACAAGGCTACCTTAGCACACCAACCATTCCCAAAACCTCATTGGCCTTATTTTTCAACCATAACCCTTTCTGTCATTAAGGTAAATAAGGTTGAATGTGTGTGTTACCATGTTTTTCTCTACTAAGGTTGCTATTAAAGACAAATAAGGTTTTTTACACGGACACTCTATTTATACGGACACTCTATTTGTCCTGCAACCTGCAATTCTTCAAAAACCTTATTTCTACAAGGCTACCTTAGTAGCGCTAGGCATAACAACAAGCTCAAAAACCTTATTGACCTCATTTTTGTAACCATAAACCTATATTGATGAGATGTTGCTCACTCGTCAAGTGCTTACTTTCGTGAATCTTTTGCTCGTGTCAATAGCACCTCAAAAAAAGATTTAGCCAAAAATACACTTTTTTTGTGTATATCCGAAAATATAGCTACCTTCGCCTTGAACAAATAAGCGATATGGAAATTATTTTTGAAAAAGAATACCTGTCCGACCTCTACTACAAGGGCAAAACAACGGATAAAAAACACCGATTTCAACCCGAAGTAGCAAGGCGGTACAAGCTACGTATCGAAGCGCTCGAAAGCGCCGCAAGCGTTGAAGATTTATTTCAAATCAACTCACTTCACTATGAAGTATTGAAAGGCGACAAAAAAGGGATTTCTTCCATACGGGTAACTGACCAATACCGCATTGAGTTCACTGCAAGCAAAGTAGAATCGAAAACGATTGTAACGGTATGCAACATTTTAGAATTGACAAACCATTATAAATAAAATAATTATGAGTAACTTAGGGTATGGATTTTGCCCAACTCATCCGGGCGAATTGCTGAAAGAAGAAGTTGAATACCGCAAACTTTCGCAAAGCTCTTTAGCAAAACAGATAGGTATTCCATACACCGCGCTGAACGACATTTTGAACCAAAGACGACCACTTACCGCCAACACGGCAATGTTGTTTGAAGCGGCGTTGGGAATAAATGCCGATTTGCTTATGCGTATGCAGCTAAAATACAATATGCAAATTGTACGGCAGGATAAAACCCTTTCCGCCCGCCTCGCAAGCATCCGTAAATTTGCGGCAGCGTTTTAAGCTCCAGCCTAACTCTAAATTCAACAGGAAGGCGGCTTGGCTTTGCCAAAAAAAATTGGCGAATGGCAGTTGGCAATAAATTCGTATCTTTGCAGCACAACAAAATATTCTCATTTATGAAAACTTTATTAGCAACCGAAAAGCCTTTTGCAAAGGCAGCCGTTGAGGGCATCAGAAAGATTTTTGAGGAGGCAGGCGTCGAGGTGGCGCTGCTCGAAAAGTATAGCAGCGCCGGCGAGCTGCTGGCCGCCGTTGCCGACGCCGACGCGCTGATTGTGCGCAGCGACAAGGTAACCAAAGAGGTGGTAGAAGCCGCCAAAAACCTGAAGGTGGTGGTACGCGCCGGCGCAGGGTACGACAACCTCGACCTGGCGGCGTGTACGGCCAAAAATATTGTAGCCATGAACACGCCCGGACAAAACTCGAACGCTGTGGCCGAGCTGGCGCTGGGAATGATGATATTCATGGCGCGCAACGCGTTCGCCGCAGGAACAGGCTCCGAGCTGAAAGGCAAAAAAGCGGGCATACATGCCTACGGTAACGTCGGACGCTTAGTGGCAAAGCTGGCGCAAGGCTTCGGAATGGAGGTGTACGCTTTTGACCCGTTTGTGAGCAGGGAGAGTATGGAAAAAGACGGCGTAAAGGCCACGGCAACCGTCGAGGAGCTGTACAGCGCTTGCCACTACGTTTCGCTGCACATTCCGGCTACGGAGCAAACAAAAAAGTCCATTGGCTACAGCCTGCTATCGAGGATGCCCAAAGGCGGATGCCTCGTGAACACCGCGCGCAAGGAGGTCATCCACGAGGAGGAGCTGGCCAAGGCGCTGGAGGAGCGGCCGGACCTGAAGTACATCACCGACATAGCCGCCGACACGCAAGCTGCGCTGAGCGCAAAGTTTGGCGCGCGCGTTTTTGCCACGCCCAAAAAGATGGGCGCCGAAACCGCCGAAGCCAACATCAACGCCGGCCTGGCTGCCGCCAACCAAATTGTATCATTCTTCAAAACCGGCGACAGGAGGTTTCAGGTAAACCTGAAAAAATGAGCTCGTGCGCGATGGTAGTACAAATACGGATTTGACGGATAAAAACGGATCAGAGAATCTTTGATTTCAGCTTCTCCGCCGGTTTCTGTACTTTGATGAAAAGTCGCCGCCGCTACGGTCTTTGCGGTCTCCGCGCTCGCCACGGTCTCCGCGCTCGCCGCGGCCTTTGCGCTCGCCGTAATCTCCGCGGTCTCCACGCTCGCCGCGCTCTTTCTTCGATATTTCGGCCAGCGGCTTGTCGCCCTTTCCGCGCAGCGCGTTGAGCGACCGCAAGGCGTCTTCGGCATCCTCAAAGGGGACGGTGGCAAACGAGAAAGCGTCCATCACCTTTACGTCGTCAATTTTGCTGTCGGTAAGCTTGGTGTGCTTTTTGAGGAAGATTACCAGCTCTTTTGGCGTCATGCCGTCGAGCTTGCCCAGCGAGATGAACAGCCTTGCCGTACCGCGCTTATCAACGGAGAAGGTGCGGATTTCGGCGTAGTTTTTCACGTCCAGCTCGTTCTTAAACGCAAGCCTGATGAGCGCAGCAAGCGCCACTTCGTCGCCGTACTCGGCAATGATTTCCTGCGCCAGCGGCAGGTAGTCGTTGTAGGTGTTGAGCTCTATGATTTCGGCCAGCTCGTCCTTAATGCGGTTCTGCTTCACCGCCACCACGTCGGCGGCGTTGGGCAGCGTTTCCTTGCGGATTTGGGTTTTAATAACCTTCTGCATCTGCATGAGCTGGCGGTACTCGTTGGGCGAGATGAACGTGATGGCCGTTCCCTCTTTTCCGGCGCGGCCTGTGCGGCCAATGCGGTGCACGTAGGCGTCGAAGTCCTGCGGGAGCGAGTAGTTGATGACGTGCGTAAGGTCAACAATGTCGATGCCGCGCGCGGCCACGTCCGTTGCCACCAGTATGTTGATGAGCTTATTGCGAAACCGCCACAGAATTTTTTCGCGCGCTATCTGCGTCAGGTCTCCGTGCAGGCCGTCGGCCTCGTAGCCGCGCTCAAGGAGCTTGCTCACCACCTCGTCGGTGGTTACCTTTGTGCGGCAAAATACCAGCCCGTAAAACTCCGGCTCCACGTCGATTATTCGGGTAAGCGCGTCAAAGCGGTCTCCCAGCTTCACCTCAAAGTAAATTTGGTCGGTGAGGTCGGTGGTGAGCTGCTTTGCCTCCACCCTGATATGCTCAACGTCGCGCATGTACTTTTTCGACAGCTTGGCGATATGGTCGGGTATGGTTGCCGAAAAAAGCATTACGCGGCGGTTGTCGGGCGTTTGCTTAAAGATTTCTTCAATATCTTCAATGAAGCCCATGTTGAGCATTTCGTCGGCCTCGTCGAGAATAAACCAGCGGATGCCGCTCAGGTTGAGGCTGCCGCGCGAGATGTGGTCAATGATGCGGCCGGGCGTACCCACCACAATATCCACACCCTTCTTTAGCCGGCGCAGCTGCTCGCTGATGGAGGCGCCGCCGTAGATGGTGGCCACGCTCAGGGGGCGGGTGTTCTTGAACGAAATGATTTCGTCGCTTACCTGCAGCGCCAGCTCGCGGGTGGGCGCCAGCACGAGCGCCTGCACCTTGCCGTCCGGTACAAGCTGGTCTATGATAGGCAAACCAAATGCGGCTGTTTTGCCCGTGCCGGTTTGCGCCTGCGCAATGATGTCCTTGTTGCTTTGCAGCAGCACAGGTATGGCTAACCGCTGAATGGGGCTGGGGGTTTCAAAACCCTTAGCGCGAATTGCGTCGAGCGTTGCCTCGCTCAGCCCCAGATCGCTAAAATCAAATGATGCCTCTGCCTGTTGATTTTCCATGTTATTTTTTTGTTTGTAAAAATTTAAGTGGGCAAAGGTAGCATAATTTTTTGGATTTTAAATTTGATTTTTGATTGTGCAGGATTTAAACGCTATGCGGAAAAATGCACCTGACCTATATCCTGCGAAAAAGCATGCAGCGCCGCCTCTATTTTCCTCACCATTGCGGGGCGCGGGCGCCTTACCCCGTTGGCGTAATGCCCCAGCTGGCGCTGGTTTACCCCCGTCAGCCGCTCCAGTCCCGACAGCGTCAGGACTTTGGAGTAGTAGCTCAGAAACGAAGCCACGTCGTAGTGAAAATCAAACGCAACCTCCTCAAAAGGCTTGCTAACCTCTTGGTAGTAGGCTTTCATATCGGCGTACGCGCCGTAGAAATCGGCTATCGCTTCTTTAGCGGTGCCGCCGCCGCCATTTACGCCGTACGTCAGCTTATTCTCGTTCAAGTCGGTGTACACGCCATACGAGCCGTCGTTGCCACGCTCAATAAATGCTTTTACTTTTCTCATGATATATTTTTTAGTGGTTTTTCATCGGGGGTTAGAGCTTAATCCCCGATAACTTGCTGATTTGTTTTAAAGTTCCCGGCCTTACTTCCTCGCTTTGATGGTTGCTTAGGGGAAACTCAATTTCGGTGATTGGGCTGAACCAAATGGGGTGAGGCCCTCCGCGAACGTAGCAGCACCCATGCTTTTTAAGCTTTCGCTCTACTTCCGAATACTTCATTGCGCTTGTTTTTATGATTACGGCACAAAGATAGTGCTTTTACTATCATATTACAGATAATCTACTCGCAATATCGTTAAACAATATTAATTTACAAGCCGGTTACGAGCCGTGAGGAGTAGTTAAAGAGGATTTAATGAATTGTCCGAAAATAAATCATACAAATAATTTTGCAGATTAGAAAAAGATTGTAATTTTGCAAAATGAAAAAGATACAGAAAAAATTACAGAAAATATCACCAATTCTCAATGAAAAGCAAAGAAGAATTGTGTATGCAGCCGAAGCGGAACAGCTCGGCAGAGGCGGAAAATCAAAAATTAGTGCCATAACAGGAATGTCCCGTTCAACACTCAATGTTGGTTTTGCTGATTTAAAATCGTTGAAAAGCAGTGATTTATCTATTTGTAATGAGCGTATCAGGCGTGTCGGTGGCGGGCGTAAAAAAATATCAGAAACAAAACCTGACTTAAAAAAGGAATTGGAATTATTGATAGATCCGGTAACTCGCGGAGACCCGATGTCTCCATTAAGATGGACAGTAAAAAGCACACGGACATTGGCAAAAGAACTTACAAATAAGGGATTTACAATTGGCAAAAGCGCAGTGGCCACCATGCTTGTCGAGATGGGTTATTCCTTGCAATCAAATCAAAAACGGCTTGAAGGGACAAATCATCCGGACCGCAACGCACAATTTGAATTTATAAATAATAAGGTACAGGACTTTGCAAATAAGGAACTTCCTGTTATTTCAGTAGATACAAAAAAGAAAGAAAATATTGGCAATTACAAAAATAACGGACGAGAATACAGGAAGCAAAAAGCCCCTCGAGCAGTGGAAGGGCACGATTTTGCCACTCAAAAAGCCGTTCCGTTTGGAGTTTATGACATTAATAATAATACCGGCTTTGTAAACGTTGGAACTAATTGTGATACAAGTGATTTT
>JAISAC010000198.1 GCA_031266935.1 Prevotellaceae bacterium | reverse complement strand
TGTGTGTGTGTGTGTGTGTGTGTGTGTGTGTGTGTGTGTGTGTGTGTGTGTGTGTGTGTGTGTGTGTGTGTGTGTGTGTGTGTGTGTGTGTGTGCTGCGGAAATTTTGAATTCTGAATTCTGAATTTTGAATTTTGAATTGGGCGGGCGCCGAAGAAATTTTTGAATTTTTGAATTCTTGAATCGGCACCGCGCAGGCAGCGTTGCAGCGGGCTAAGGCCTGCTGCGCTGCGCACGTCAGCGGAGCTTATATAGGAGTGTAAGCGCACAATACTAAGAATTACGAATTTTTGCTTTGAAAAAAATAATTTACGGCTCAACGCTCAAAACGTTAGGGTAACGTGGGCAAAGATATATCTCTTTTGCTTCAAATCACAACAGCAAATCACAATGTGCTATTTAAACGATGTTGCTGTATCTTAGCAGCGCAAGCGATAATAGCAGATATTGCTAATAGACCGAGAAATAAGATAATAGTAATCATATTTTATGTCTTTGAAAACGGTTGATAGCAGCACACCTGTCATTGGGTATTTTGATTATCTATCATCCAATTGGCAACGACATACCAACTTATTCATGTCACAAATAGAGAGTTTCTGTGCTGTTTGTGACGGCAAAGATATATCACTTTTGCTTCAAATTGATAAAATCAGCGCTATTTTTACATTAAATAATGTTTAAATTAGTTTAAATCCCCGCGCTTCTTAGCCTCCAAGCGGTCGTTTGCCCCTCTCCTCGGGCGGTGGTCATTCCCGCAAAAGCAAAAATGATGGCAAGGGAGGTGTGCGTACGGCGGCGCTTTGAAACCTCATTTACTCACTTGTGTTTATTTTAAAGTGTTCGTGAACTCGCTACGCTCGATTTCACCTTATTTTTCTAACAAAACAACCTCAGTAGCAATGAATTGGTATATGTAACAATACCTCATTACCCCATTAAAACGATGAAAATGATTGCGAAAAAATAAGGTAATGAGGTTTGTGTATATTATGTAATCACCTGCTACTAAGGTTGTTTTGTTAGAAAAATAAGGTTGAAAATGAGGGGGTGGATTTCAAATTGTCGCATCACGCTACTGCCTGTCATTCATCAAATATCGGGTAAGACCGGACGCTGAACCCGCAGGGTTTAATAGAATAACCCCCAATGAAGCGAAGCGATTGGGGGAGGATACGAAAGCGGTATGGAATCGGACGCGCATTATGTTTGTATAGTTTTCTGTTCAACCCTTCGGGTTGCAGGTATGGGAAGTACCTTCGCGTAGCCCCCAATCGCTTCGCTTCATTGGGGGTTATTCATATTCAACCCTGCGGGTTTGACACCCAAATTTATCCGACATTTGATGAACGACGCTGCACTACGCCTACGGCGTAATGCGACAATTTGAAATCCACCCCCCTCATTTTCACCTTATTTTTCTAACAAAACAACCTCAGTAGCAATGAATTAGTATATGTAACAATACCTCATTACCCCATTAAAACGATGAAAATGATTGCGAAAAAATAAGATAATGAGGTTTGTGTATATTATGTAATCACCTGCTAATGAGGTTGTTTTGTTAGAAAAATAAGGTTGAAAATGAGGTTTTTTGCAGCACCCGCCCAACCCTCTTGTTCCCCTTGTTCCCTTATTCCCTTTTTCTCTTTTTCTCTTTTTCCTTTATTCTCTTTTTCTCTTGTTCCTCCCTTCCTACACCGCTATTTCTGCCTTTATCCCCGGATAGGGGTCGTAGCGCTCAATGCTAAAATCGTCGTACTCGAAGCCGAAGATGGAGGTTACGGCGGGGTTTATTTTCATGGTGGGCAGCGCCCGCGGCTCGCGGTTCAGCTGCGTCCTCACCTGCTCCAGGTGGTTGAGGTAGATGTGGGCGTCGCCCAGCGTATGTATGAGCTCGCCGGGCTGCAGGCCGCACGCCTGCGCCATCATCATGGTGAGCAGGGCGTAGGAGGCTATGTTGAACGGTACGCCCAGAAACGTGTCGGCGCTGCGCTGGTAGAGTTGGCACGAGAGCCTGCCGCCGGCCACGTAAAACTGAAAGAGTACGTGGCACGGCGGCAGCGCCATGCCCTCAATTTCGGCCACGTTCCATGCGCTGACGATGTGCCGGCGCGAGTCGGGGTTTTCCTTTAGCGACTTGGCCACCTGCGCTATCTGGTCTACGTGCTGCCCGTTGGGCGCCGGCCAGCTGCGCCACTGGTAGCCGTATACGTGCCCCAGGTCGCCGTTGGCGTCGGCCCACTCGTCCCAGATGGTTACGCCGTGGTCGCGCAGGTACTTTACGTTGGTTTCGCCCTGCAAAAACCACAGCAGCTCGTAAATGATGGAGCGGAGGTGCACCTTTTTGGTGGTAAGCAGCGGAAAGCCTTTTTGCAGGTCAAAGCGCATTTGGTAGCCAAAAACGCTTAGGGTGCCCGTGCCGGTGCGGTCGGATTTTTGTACGCCGTTATCTAAAATATGCTGCAGCAGCGTAAGGTATGGTTTCATTTTTTTTTTTTGGATAAAGTCGGTGAAAAAATAGCGTTTCAAAAAAAATCTTCGGCCCCGCCCCGCGCTGCTACCCGTGGCTGCTGATGCGGTAAATAGCCGGAATGTTGAGCAGGCGGATGGTGTACCGGCTTACGCTCACCAGGCCTTCGTCCTGAAAGGTGGAGAGGGTGCGGATAGCGTTTGGGGTAGTCATGTTGGCGAGGTTAGCCAGGTCGCTGCGGGAAATCCTGCTGCATAGCGTTTGGTAGTCATCCTCCATGCCGCAGGTGTTTGCCAGCAGCAGCAGCGAGTCGGCAAGGCGCGCCCGCAGGTGCTTTTGCAGGAGCGCCACCATGTGCAGGTCGGCATGGCCAAGAACGCCCGAAACGTGCCGAAGCATGGCGTGCGCAAAGGAGGTGTTGGTTTTCATGAGCGAAAGGATGTACTCCCGCTCAACGGTGCAGACTAAGGAGGCTTCGATGGCCTTTGTAGAAGCGCCGTAAGGCTCGTCGGCGCACAGCGCCCTAAATCCGAGAAGCTGGCAGCTCGGGACGAGGCGCAGTATTTGCTCCTTATCCAAAATACCTTTTTTGCAAACTTTTACTTTCCCGGAGGAGAGGTATATCAGCCCCTTGGGCGTTTCGCCTTCGCCGAAAATGGTGGCGCCCTTTTTGTAGAGGGCGCTGTGGGTATGGCGGATAATTTGCGCCTTTTCCTCTTCCGAGAAAAAAGGGAACATTACGAAAAATCCCTTAATTTCCTTATCGCATATCGTCAGCATATACCCCTTTGGTTGCTAAAAAAGGCCATTAATAACAGCGTCCACCTTGCTTATTACCTCGCTCAAGTCCTTTGGGTTATCCGAAAAGTTCATTTCGTCCACATCCACTATCAGCTTGGGGTAGGGGTACGATTTGATAAAATCTTCGTAGCGGTCGTTCAGGTTTTTGAGGTAGTCCAAGCGTATGCCGACCTCGTACTCGCGCCCGCGCCGCTGGATTTGCCGCACCAGCGTGGGCACCGACGCGCGGAGGTAGATGAGCAGGTCGGGTGGGGCAATCAGCGAGCTCATCAGCTCAAAAAGCCCCACGTAGGTGGTGTAGTCGTTGTCCGACATGAGCTGCATGGCGTGCAGGTTTGCGGCAAAGATGCGGGCATCCTCAAAGATGGTGCGGTCCTGTACAATATCATCCTTGTTTTTTTGGAACTCTACTATCTGCTTAAAGCGCCGGCCAAGAAAGTACACCTGCAGGTGAAACGACCAGCGCTGCATATCCGAGTAGAAATCGTACAGGTAAGGATTATCCTCTTCAGTATCCTCATACTGAACTTTCCACCCGTAGTGCTTCGACAAAAGGCCGGCAAGCGTAGTCTTGCCGCTGCCAATATTACCTGCTATTGCAACGTACATAAAATAACATGAATTTAACATCCAACATGCAGCCACACATCGCGCATGGGCATGGTTGATAGGTGATATAAGAGCCGTTAAAGTTAGATAAAAAAATTCGTTTCGCAAAAAATTATTTGCGCCGTTGCGGCTGCTGCCGAGCGCGTACTGCAAATTGAATTTAAAATAGCGGATTTAAATCAAAAATTTTCTTATTTTTGTAGCATACTCAAAAGTAAAGTGGCGTTTTTTGTTACCTTTGAAAAATTTTTTTCAGTAAGAGACAGCGCAAGCGTCTATTGAATATAAACTCTATTGCAAAAAAAAACAGGATAAATTAATTACGATTGAGCACTTACTATGAAGCGATTAACATTTTTGCTGATTATTGGCCTTGCCTCCCTGAAGGGTTGGGGGCAGGACGTTACCGGAGCGTGGAGCGGCGTTTTGACGGTGCAGCGCGCTCAGCTGCGGCTGGTTTTCCATATCCAAAAAACGGCGTCGGGCTACAGCGCTACGATGGACAGCCCCGACCAGGGGGCAAAGGGTATTCCCGTAACCTCCGTGAGCTACGAAAATCCCGTTTTGAAGCTTTCCGTTGCCGGCGCAGGCATTGAGTACGAGGGTACGCTGGGCGCCGACGGAGCCATTGCCGGTACGTTTAGCCAGCTGGGGCAGGCTTTTCCGCTGAGCCTGTCGCGGCAAGCCGTCGAAGAGGAAAAGCCTGCAAGGCCGCAGGTGCCGGCAAAGCCTTACCCTTACCGCGAGGAGGAGGTTTTTTTTGAGAACGGCGAAGATGGCGTTACCTTAGCCGGTACGCTTACCCTGCCGCGGGAAAAAGGCGCTTCGCCGGCCGTTGTTTTGGTGAGCGGGAGCGGGGCGCAAAACCGCGACGAGGAGCTCATGGGGCACAGGCCATTCCTCGTTTTGGCCGACTACTTGACGAGAAGCGGCATCGCCGTTCTTCGCTTCGACGACCGGGGAACGGGCGCCTCTACCGGAGATTTCAAAGCGGCCACAACCTGCGATTTCTCCAAAGATGCGGAAGCCGCCGTGAAGTACCTGCAAACCCGCCGGGAGGTTGACAAAAAGAAAATCGGGCTGGCAGGGCACAGCGAAGGCGGAAGCGTTGTCCCGATGGTTGCCGCTCGAAATAAAGACGTTGCGTTTATCGTCCTGCTGGCGGGCGTGGGTATTCGTGGCGACCAGCTCCTTTTGCTGCAGCAGGAGCTGATTGCCAAGGCGTCCGGCGTGGGCGATGAGGACAGGAAGCTGGCCAAAAGCTTCAACGAAGGCGCATTTAGCCGAATATTGCAGGCAACGGACACGGAGCAGCTAACGGGCACCCTCACCGACTACTTAAAGCAGGTTACCGACACTATGCCGATCAGCGTCAGAGAAGTATATAACGATAGCTTCATCAAATCTTCCGTAGAAGCAATGACAAGCCCGTGGATGCAATACTTCATCAAGTACGACCCGGCCGTGGCGTTGGAGAAGGTAAAATGCCCCGTTTTGGCCATCAACGGCGGGAAAGATTTGCAGGTTCCCGCCAAGGTAAACCTGGAAGCTATCAGGGCGGCGCTGGACAAGGGCGGCAACCGACGGGTTACCACAAAAGAGCTGCCCGGGCTGAACCACCTGTTTCAGGAGTGCACAACCGGCCTGCCGGCAGAATACTACGGCATAGAGCAAACCTTTTCGCCCGTTGCCCTGAACGAAATCTTAGCGTGGATTAAGGCGCAAACGGATTGACGTCGGCCGGGGCATTTGCCGCTATTTTTTGGGCAATGAGGGCGGCAATGCTTTCGCGAATTGCCGGTGCAGGAATTTTTTGCACCACCTCGTCGGCAAACCCAAGCAGAAGCAGCTGCCGCGCCCGAAGCAAGCTTACGCCGCGCGACCGCAGGTAGAAAAGCGCCTCGGCGCTGAGCTGCCCCACGGTAGCGCCGTGGCTGCACTTAACGTCGTCGGCGTAGATTTCGAGGTGAGGCAGCGTATGGACATGGGCAGATTCGCTCAGCATCAACGTTTTGCATGACTGATGCGCATCGGTATGCTGGGCGTTCTGCGCCACCACCACGCGCCCCTCAAAGCTGACTGCGGCGCTGTCGCTCACCACCTGCCGGAACAGCTGTACGCTGCTGCATGATGCTGCTGCGTGGTTAACAACAATATCCGAAGAGTATTTTTGCGAAAGCGAAGCCGCGCTAAGCCCAAAAATGCTGCACTCGGCGTGCGCGCCGAGCAGGTTTACGCGTACGCTCTGCGCCACCTCGTCGCCGTCCAGCGCGAGCAGGAAGAGGTTGACGCGGCTATCCTCCGCCTGCGATACGCAAAACCGTACGCTGCAGGTGCCCGTGTGCAGCGCCAGCAAGTCCAGCTGCGCCCGCGGCTGCACCTCAATTTGCAGGTCTTGCGGAATAGCGCCCTCCGGCATTATTGCAAGCGATTGCCCCGCGCCAACGCGCAGGGTGTTGCTTTGTATGTGCTTGGTAATATCTTCCCGAATCATGTTAGGTGTCAACGTTCAATGCGCCTGCCGCCGCCGCACGGCAAGGCGACAAATTGCCCCGCATAGCCAAGCCGCGCTAAAGGTTAGGCGTTTGTTTTACGGGTACAAACTTACGCGAAATTTTTGAAAGCACAAATTTTTGGGTTGACTACGTAAGGGTTTACCAAAAACAGTAGGCCGCAGCAGCTGGCTGTGAACAATGAATGATGATGATCTTGACCTGGGGAGCCGGATTTTCCGCTGATTACAAATATTTTTAGCTCTTTGACAGGTTGGTTTATGCGTTTAATTTAATAAATTTCGTATTTTTGCGGTGTAATTTTACGGCATAAAGATTATGAATATGACAGCATTAGACAAGCAAACGAGCGATAAGGTAAGCTTCATTACCTTCATTATTCCGAAATTTGCGTCAGCGTACAAGATGAACACGCAGGATGCCTACCGTTATCTGAAAAAGTACGGCGGGATTGACTACCTGGACGAATGTTGGTGGGCTTTACATACCGATAATCCGTTTTGGGCGGTCAGAGACATGTATAAGGTTTGTCGTAATAACGGGGGGCTGCGATGAGAGTTTACCACGGCAGCGACACGCTCGTTTAAAAAAAACAAAAGGAGCACTAAAAAAGGCATTGCGTAAACAATGCCTTATTGAGTGACCTATTAACCACGCAAGCAAGCGCTCAGGTCTTCTCGACAGCACAAAGATACAAAAAACATTTAAGTAATGACGAATAAACAAGATATAACAGTTAATAAAGTGTCACCCCTGCGGGGTTTGCAGAGACACGCGGATGCTCGCCTAACCGTATGCTGAAGCATACGGTTAATAAAGTGTCACCCCTGCGGGGTTTGCAGCATACGGATTGCAGCATACCTGCGTAGAGACACGGCGCGCCACGTCTCTACAACGAGCAGTCCCGCA
>JAISAC010000197.1 GCA_031266935.1 Prevotellaceae bacterium | reverse complement strand
TGCGGGACTTGCCAGGAGTTGTCGTAAAACCCCGCAGGGGTGACACTCTATTATCCGTATGCTTTAGCATACGGGGGGCGTCCCTGCGGGACTGCTCGTTGTAGAGACGTGGCGCGCCGTGTCTCTACGCAGGTATGCTGCAATCCGTATGCTGCAAACCCCGCAGGGGTGACACTCTATTAACCGTATGCTTCAGAATACGAGGACAAGCAGGAGGCTCCCGCTAAGTCCCGCAGGGACGACAACTTTATTAACTGTTATATCTTGTTTATTCGTCATTCCTTAGCCGTTAATCCCCCCCCCCTATACGGGGAAAGCACAAAAACAGCCCACGCACAGTATAAAAGTTAAGCGTTAAGCACTTCCTGCGCCAGCCAACTTTTAGTTTTTAGTTCTTAGTTTTTAGTTCTTAACTTATCACTTTACAATCAAGGCAACGCCTCCCATTATCAGGGCAACGCCTATCCATCGGGTTATCGGCGCCGCCTCGTGAAAAATCCAAACAGCCGCCAGCATCCCGAAAACGTAGCTCAGGCCTGTTATGGGGTAGGCCACCGAAAAATCGAAGCGCCTGATGATGTACAGCCACAAAACGGTAGCCGCTGCCATGCACAGCCCCGAGGCCAGCAGGCGCCAGTTGGCAAGTAAGCTGCGAAAAAACGCCCACGTAAAGCCGAAGTGCCCCGTATGGTTCATCGCCAGCTTCAGCAAGACTTGCCCGCCGGACAGAAGCAGGCACTGCACAACAGATAGCAAAACTATTTTCCACATGCCGATAAAAGTATAAGCGAGTGATTTTTCCCTTCAAAATGGTTGTAGCACAAAATATGCCTCACGCCGCGCTGCTCTCCGCTCTGGCCGCCAACAAAAAGGTGCGCCGGAATACGCTGCCGGCAGAGGCATACGGCCGCAGCATACACCCCCAGCCCCGGCGCGGTGTACGATTCGCCAAACAGATGCTTGTAGCGAAGCTGCTTCTTGTTGGGCAGCAGCTCCGGGCAAATGCTTGCATATACCCGATCGTTCGACGGCAGCCCGCTAACGCCTGTCATCACGGCATCGACCTCCTCTAAGCTGCATTGGGCGCTCTGGAGCATACGGCCGAGCGTTTTTTGCAGGGTTTCCGCATCGGGGTTATACTCCAGCTCTACCCCGCGCAGGCGGCAAAGAGCGCTATCCCCGGGCGTTGTAGCCAGCATCATGCTGAGGGCAACTTCGCCGCTAAAGCCGTTCGGGGCATGCCCCAGGTATCCCGTGCGCTTGAGCAGCGCGAAGTAGCTGGGCGTCATTTCGTCGTGAGCGCCCACCAGCGCCGTTTGTATCCGGTTGCTACCCAGCTGCGCAAAAGCGTCGTCAAGGGCGCACTCAAAGGATATGCCTTTGTGAACGCAGGTAGAGTTGTAGCCGTGGCAGCGCGCGTCTATGGCGATAAGCGAGCCGATAGCGTTGTGGGTAGAGTGCATAAAGCAGGTTGGCTTGAGCAGCTCTTCTCCTTCGCGCACCAGCGCGTCCAGAAAGAGCTCGGTGTTCTCAATGCACCCCAAGCCCGTTGCGGTAACCACAGCATCGGGGTTGGCAACGCCCGACGCCGCCATCGCCTGCCGCGAGGTGAGCATGGCGCGCTTCAGGATTTTCCCCAGCCTCCGCGCCACATTTGGCGCAAAGTGCTGCCGGTAGTCCGGGTCTATGGCGCGTGCGCAGGGAGCGTCGTAGCGCACCGGAGCGTCCATCCACTCGTCGGTGAGCGGCGGCTGGACGGAGATTTGCTTTGCCGCCAAAATATATACGTCGTTCGTCCTGCTCATACTTTTGAAAAAATAAGCGATGTATCGTTTCCGCCAAAGCCAAACGAGTTGGACAGCACATGCCGCAGGGGAGCAGGTCGGTCGCTGCCCGCGTCGGGCGTAAACGAGAGCTCCGGCATCGGCGTGGCAAAGTTCAGGTTGGCGGGGATAAAGCTGTGCTGCAACGCCAGCATGGAGATAACCGCCTCAACGCCGCCTGCTGCGCTGGTGGCGTGCCCCGTAAACGATTTGGTTGACGAAACGGGGGGTACGCCGTTGCAAAAAAGCCTCTGTATAGCCCGCCCTTCGCTCAGGTCGTTATTCTCCGTTCCCGTCCCGTGCGCGTTGATGTAGCTAATATCTTTGGGGGCAAGCTGCGCCACCTCGAGCGCCTTTGCCATCGACAGATACGCCCCTTCGCCGCCGGGCGAAGAGGCTGTTTGGTGGTAGGCGTCGCAGGTGTTGGCGTAGCCGGAAATCCGGCACAGCGGCTCCACGCCCCGCCTGCCGAGCGTATCCTCTGCCTCCAGCACGAGGTAGGCCGCACCTTCGCCTAAGTTCAGGCCGGCGCGGTGCGCGTCGAAAGGCCTGCACAGGTGGCGGTCGAGTATCATCAGCGTGTTGAAGCCGTTGAGGTGGAACTTTGTGAGGCACTCGCTTCCGCCCGCCACCACAACGTCTGCTCGTCCCTCCTCAACCAGCATGGCGCCAAGCATAATGGCGTTGGCCGCCGAGGAGCATGCCGTAGAGATGGTCTGCACCCTTGAAAAAATTCCAAAGTAATCGGCAATCATTTCCGTGCAGGCGCCGCAATCGTGCGTAGCGATGTAGGCATTTTTCGTATCGTTCTCCAAAAAGTCGAGGTAGTACTGCTCGCTTTTGTCCATCCCGCCTACGGTGGTGCCGGAAATGAGCGCCACGCGAAGCCCGCTCCCGCGGCGTACGCAGGCCTGCTCAAGCGCCTCGCGCACGGCAGCTACTCCCATCAGCATGGTGCGCGTTGTTGCCTGCGGCTCGGGAATACGCAGCATGTGCTCCATCTCCTCGTTGGAGAGCTTCACCTCGCCAACGGGAAATTCCGTATGCGACGTTTTCAGGTAGCGCACGGGGGCAATGCCCGTACGCCGCTCCCGCAGCGCGGTTAGCGTGGCTTCCCTGCCTGCTCCCAGCGCCGATACTATGCCGGCGCCCGTTACGGCAACTCTTGTCGGCATGTTTACTTGCTTCGGTTTGCGTGGATGTACTCGGCCATCACGCGGATAGACTTGAAAATCTCGCGCCCCTGCGCGGGGTCTTGCAGCTTGATGCCGTACATTTTTTCCATGAGCACAATCAGCTCCAGGGCGTCTATGGAGTCTAAGCCAAGCCCCTCGCCAAACAGCGGAGCGTCGTCGGCAATGTCCTCCGGCTTTACGTCTTCCAGATTCAGTACTTTAATAATCTCTTGCTTCAGCTGTAAAATCAACTCTTCCATAATTTTAATTTTGTATTTTGGTATAGGATATCTACTTGCTCAACAGAAAACGGGAGGCCGGACAAGCCGTCCTGCTGCTCAACGAGCATCATGAAAGCTTCGCACGTGCCTTCAAAGCACTCTACCCACGCCGCAAGCACAGCGCGGGTACACCCGTCGCAAAAAGTGTGGCTCACCATGCGGAATACCTGCTGCGCGCTCCACTCCCGGCAGACGTAAAAGGAGGTCTCCCCCAAAAGCTTATTCCGTATGGCTATTTCGCCGGCTACAATGTTCGGCAGCGTGTAAACAAAAACCGAGGGGCTTGGGTAGCAGCTATCCTCGCGCTGTATGGCTGCCTGATGCTGCACGTCCGTTGCCAGCGACGCGCTCCGGTTGAAGCAGACAACGGCAATGTCCTCCCGCGGAACAAAGCGCGGCGCCTCGTCCCTCAAAATCAGCTCCGACGCCAGAAACCCCAGCTTCGACAGGGCATCCATCTTGAAAAATTTAGGGTAATCTGCCTTCAGCGCCCTGTACAGCGCCGCAAGAAATTTCCCTTCATCTCCGTCTCCGGCCTCTGCTGCCACCGGAAACGCTTCTCCGTCCACCGTAGCCGACCGGCCGGTTACGCAGCTATATCTCTTTATGGCTTGCGGCATGTATTACTCTTTTCCTTTACGTATTTAAACAGCAGCGCGGCGTTGCACCCGCCAAACCCCGAAAGCATTTTTATGCAGTACGCCTTTTCCGTATGCGTATTTTTGTCCGTAACGTTGACCGGAGGCTCCTTTTCTCCGCGCTTAAATCCGTGCGTGGCAAGCGCCGTGCCGTTTGCCAGGGCGCGAGCCGATATGATGCTTTCCAAAACGCCCGCGGCCCCCAGCGTATGCCCAAAGTATCCCTTCAGGCTGTTCACGGGCGTTGCCTGCAATCCGGCGCGGGTAATGGCCGTGGCCTCCATGTCGTCGTTGTAGGCGGTGGCCGTGCCGTGGGCGTTGATGAACGCAACGTCGCCGGGCGCTACCCCGCGCAGCAGCGCCTGCAGGGCGCGAAAGCTGCCTTCGCCGGTGCGCGATGGCCCCGAAATGTGGTTGGCATCGTTGCGAATAGCGCCCTGCTGCAGCGCAATACCGGAGGATACCTCATCCTCGCTGTCCACCCGCCTGTAAACTATGGTGGCGGCGGCTTCGCCTAAGTTAAGCCCCGCGCGGGCGGCGTCGAACGGGCGGCACGGCTCCGGCGACAGCGCCTTGAGCGACTGAAAACCGGAAACGATAAACTTCGACAGCATTTCTACTCCTACCACTACAGCGCAGCCGTACTGCCCCGACTCCAGCTCCCGCATGGCGACAAGCTGTGCGCAGGCACCCGATATGCAGGCGTTGGAAACAGCCACCGGCTCGTTGGGATTCTTAAAATGCTCCGCTATCAGGCGGGCAACGTACCAGAGGTAGATGTGGTCGCGGCCTGCCTGCCTCTCGCCCTCGTCGAGCAGGTGCACGTTACCCTTGGTTGACGAAAAAACGAACAAAACGTCCGGGTCGGAAAGGTCAACCTGCGCCGCCGCCGCTGCGCTGCCAACGGAGAGAATGGCTGCCTTCTCGAGCGCCGTATAGCCGCCGGAGCAAGGGTTGACGGCAGCAAAGCTATCGGCAGCAAAGCTGTCGGCCAGCCGCTCCCTGTCAATCAGCGAGGCCATCTGCGGCTCCGGCAGCCCCATGAACGAGCTGTACAGGCGTATGCCCGACTGCCCGGATGCAACGGAACGGTAACACTCCTCCGTCGTAAACCCCAAGGATGAAATGATGCTGTCGCCCGCCCAAGCAATCATAGCACCCCCCATTTTTGCTTCCACGCCTCGTAGAACGGCGGAGTAGCCCAAACCAGCTGGTACTGCCTGTCCAAAAAAACCTGAGTGGAGGTCCCCGTTACCGCCGGCAAGCCGCTATCTACGTCAAACAGCTCGTAATCGAAAACTATTTTCGCCGCCTCCGTGCGGCGGTAGGTAATATCCACGCGGGCTTTTTTGCCGTAAACCAGCGGCTTCTTGTAGCTAAATTTCAAATCGACCAGAGGAGCATAGTAGCCGCTGCCGAAAATATCAAGGTAGCCAAGCCCATACTTTGCGCCGAAAGCCTCCCGCGCATCCTCAAAGTACAGCGCGTACGCCCCATGCCAGACAACGTTCATGGAGTCCACCTCGCTGAAGCGAATTGCTATCTCTCTGTAGGCCGTAAGTATGTTGCCGCTGCTACCCATTTGCTGCTTATTCTTAGTTTTTAGTTCTTAGTTTTTAGTTTTTAGTTCTTAGTTCTTAGTTCTCTTCTACGATTGCTATCTTCATTTCCGCCGACGCTATAAGCTCCCGGCCAACGGTGACCGTTGCGCTCACGAGCGTCATCCGCAAAACCTCTTCCATCGTGCAAATCCGCGTGGTGAGCGCTTCGCCTGCCTGCGGCAGCCGGCGTATCTCCATGTTGCGTATGGAGCCGATAAAGCCCAGCTTCACCGTATCGTTGTTGATGTACTTGTTGATGTACCCCATGCGCGCGGCGCAAGTCTGCGCAATATTTTCTACCAGCCCCGATTCCGTCAGCCGGCCATCGTCGCAAAAGATATTCTCCTCGCGCACCCCGAGCGACGTTTCCGTAACATCCATGTCGCAGCAAAGAAGCTTATCGACCATCACAAACGGCGGGCGCTGCGGTAAAAGCTCCAAAACGTTTACTTCCTCAAAGTTGTTCATTGGTGCTTGCCTGCTTTTTTTTACACATCAAAATAGAGTGGCCTTTGCCCAGCCCGTCGTAAGTTTTCGCTACCGTCAGCCCTGCCGCCTCCACGCAGCGTACCATATCGTCGGAGTGGTACATCTTGCTGTTGCCGTTTGCCAGAGCGGTAAAGTACAGGCTGATTTGCGTTAGGCAGTAGGCGGCGGCTTCAAACCGCTGCCTGTCCCAGAACGTTTCCATGATGAACAGCGAGGCGTCGCTGCTCATTGCGGCGGCGGCGCGAGCAAGAATGTTCGTTGCCTCATCCTCCGAAAAGCAGTCAAGGAGCTGGCTCATCCAAATGGCCTCGAAGCCCGACGGGAAAGGCGCCTCCCTGTCCAGCAGGTTCACCTCATACCCGAAAATCCTGTCGGCGCCGGCAGCGCCGGATACTTGAGCTTGCATCAGCTCCAGCTGCTGAGGCAAATCCATAACGGTAACCTTCACATCGGGATTGTAGCCAACGCAGCGCAGCGCCCACCGTCCGGTGTTCCCGCCCACGTCGAGCACGGTGCGGAGAGGGCGGGCAAAAACTATTTTGAGGGCTTCGTCAAACGAGCTGTCGGAGTAAAAGTGGTCAAACTCCAGCCAGCTTTTTCGCGCCTGCTCCGGCAGGCTCGACAAGCCTTCGTATATGGTGCTCCAGCTGCCAAAGGTTTTCAGGCCTTCCGGCTTACCGCCGAGCAGCGCCTCGTCCAGCTTAAACCACCCAAGGTAGTTAACGTCGTGGTTAAAGTTCATGTTCACCTTCACCAGCGGGTCGTTGAGCAAAAACCATCCGGCTTTGGAAGCCTCAAAGCGCCCCTCTCTGCACAGCACGGTGCCGGCGGTGAGCGACGACTCGAGCAGCACCTGCGCCGCGTAGCGCGAGAGCTGAGCCTTTTGGGCAACCTCGTCAAGCGTCAGGCCGGACGGAGAATCTACCAGCATTTGCAAAATTCCGAACTTGACCATTAGCCGCGATACCTGAAAAACCACCGGGCCAAACGATATTTCGTGCGCAAGCCGCTGCGCGCTCAGCGCCGACATGCTGTCGGCGGAATACCTTTTTTCTAAATCGGGAAATAGCTTCATACTTTTTACTGCCCTAATCTTTCCAAAATTCATGATAGTTAAACCACTGCGTTGGGTACTGCCGCACAATGGCCTCCAGCTCCTTTGCAAACGAGCGAGCGTAGCCCTCTGCCTCAACGCGCTTTGCCTGCCCGCCGCCGTGCGATGCTGCGGGGCTTAGCGGCTTTACGTGCACTTTATACTTTTTTCCGGATTCCTTCATCACAAAAACGGCGAGCACCTCCACGTCAAAGTGGGCCGCCAGGGCAAACGCGCCAAGCGGAAAATCGGCGCTCCCGTTGAAAAAATCGCAGGTTACAACCTTGGATGCCCCCAAGCTCCTGTCGCAGGACATGCTTACCGCTTCGCCTCTCTGCAAGGCAGCGTGTACGGCAAACAAGTGCGACATATCATCTGCTACCGGAATAATACGGATATTATTACCCATTAATACCTTAGACCTGTTTTTCAGAACCGTTTCCGTTTCGCCCGAGTACACCAGCGCGTTTATCGCTTTACCCTCCGAGTGGAGCAAATACCCGCTAATCTCAAAATTTCCAACGTGCGAGCCGGCTACTACAAAACCCTTACTGCCGCCCGAAAGGCGCAGGAAGTGCTCATTGCCAATAATTTCTACCTCAAAAATATTCTTCCGTCCTGCAAAAACGGCAAAGCGGTCTAATATCACCTGCCCAAATGCAAAATGGTTTTTGTACGTGCCGATAAAGGATTTCCATCCGGAATAGCCGAGCCGGACCCTGAAAAAGCGGTACATCGCCCTGTAGCTTTTACGCGAAAAAAGCATGTAGAAGGGAACTACCAGCGCCATTATAAAGTATAGCGACCCGATGCTCGCTATCCTGAGCAGCACGATAAGCCCTTGCTGACCCAGAAACCCGCCTCCGGTATTGCCTTTCCACGTCCGGCTTTTCGTCATGACGCTACATTATCTCCTACCTTGGACTCTATGTAGTCACAGAACTGCCTCAGCGTCCGCACGTCTGCCATTTCTTCGGGCTTAATTTTGAACCCGAAGTTGCGCTCAACTATTACTACAATATCCACAAAATCAAGGCTGTCAATACCCAAATCATCCTTTAGGTGAGCCTCCGGGACAATGTTTTTTTCGTCGACTTCAATTTCCTCTACCAAAAAGTTCTTTACTGTTGATTCTATTTCTTCTCGTGTCATAAAAATGTTCTGCTGCGTTTATAGTTTACTTTATTCGGAATTAATCAATACTTTACTTAAACAATAGACCTTAAATAACGGTGCAAAATAAAAATGCTTACGGTTTATACTTTTTTATCACCAGCGCGCTGTTGGTGCCGCCAAATCCAAAAGAGTTCGACAGCAGCAGGTCAATATTTTTTTCCACCGTTTTGTCCGCAATGTTGAGCTTGGCGGAGTACTCGTCGGGGGTTTCAAAGTTAATGTTCGGCGCCACAAACGAATTTTGCATCATCAGCACGGAGTAGATAATTTCGCTTGCTCCGGCCATCCAGCATTCATGCCCCGTCATCGACTTGGTGGAGCTGACTAAGGGGCGCGATGCCCCAAAAATGCGGTCGATGGCAATGGCCTCAACCATATCGCCTTGGGGCGTTGAGGTGGCGTGGGCATTTACGTAGTCAACATCGGCGGCAGCGGCGCCGGCGTCGGCCAGCGCCCTTTCCATGGCAACAGTGCAGCCCACGTCGCTTGGCTGCGAAATGTGCGCGCCGTTGGAGGAAAAGCCGTAGCCTGCAACTTCGGCGTAGATGGTAGCGCCGCGGCTTACGGCGTGGTCGTAATCTTCCAGCATCAGGCTGGCCGCGCCGCCGCTGGGTATCAGGCCGTCTCTGCCGGCGTCAAACGGGCGCGAGGCTTGGGCAGGTGCGTCAACCCGCACGGAGAAGGCGCTCAGCGCGTCGAAGCTGCCCATGGCGTACCGGTTGGTTTCCTGCGCGCCTCCGCACAGCACAAGGTCTTGCAAACCCTGACGGATAAACAGGTAGCCCAGCCCTATGGCGTGCGACCCGCTTGCGCAGGCCGCGCTGATGGTCATGTTCACGCCGCGCAGCTTGAATATGGTGGACAGGTTCATGGTTACCGTAGAGTTCATGGACTGAAAAATGGCGCCCGAGCCGAGCAGCGTTGTATCTTTCTTCTCCGCCACTATGTTGTTGGCCTCAATAATCGCTTTGGCCGAAGAATCGTTGCCGTAAAAAATGCCCGTTTCGTTTTTTTCGAGGTAATCTATATCAATGCCGGCCGTGCGCAGCGCTTCGAGCGTTGCCATGTAGGCATACTCGCCCTCCTCGGCAAGGCCTATACGCAGCCGCCTGTCCAGCACACCCTTGAGCAGCGGGCGCTCAACAATACCCGTAAGCGGCGAGCGGTAGCCGCAATCTTTCCGCACAAGGTCAACCCCAATACCGGATTTACCCTCGTACAGCGATTTCCCGACCTCCTCCAAGCTTTTCCCTATGCAGGAGTAAATGCCCATGCCCGTTATTACAACTCTTCTACTCATTTCGGATTTCAGATTTTAAGGGCAACGCCCTGTGTGAGAAATGCACCCTTCGCCGTTAAGCCCCGTTGGGGATTAACCCGGATCATTCCATTTGATACAACAAAAATGATAATCGGCAGCATTGATATTCTTAATTTTTAGTTTTTAGTTTTTAGTTCTTAGTTTTTAGTTTTTAGTTCTTACGTATAAAGCCCTCCGTTGATTGAAATCACTTCGCCCGTGATGTAGGCAGCTTGCTCCGACGCCAAAAATCCTACCAAATCGGCCACCTCTTCAGGCTTTCCGAATCGCCCTGCCGGTATCATGGTTTTCAGCGATTTCGCGTCCAAATCCTTCACCATGTCGGTGTCTATAAAGCCGGGGGCAACGACGTTGACGGTTACCTTTCGCGTACCTACCTCCTGCGCCAGCGCCTTGGAGGCTCCAATCAGCGCCGCCTTTGCCGCCGAGTAGTTGGCCTGCCCGGGTAGCCCTTTAATGCCCGAGAGCGACGCTACGGTAATGATGCGCCCCCAGCGGCTGGTGAGCATATCCTTGAGCAGGCGGCGGGTAACGTAAAAAAAGCCGTTCAGCGCCGTATCAACAACGCTGTGCCACTGAGCGTTTTTCATAAAAATCATCATGCTGTCCTGCCGGATGCCGGCGTTATTCACCAGCACGGCAACCGTATCGTCCGGGTGGCTCTCTTGCCACGACGTAATAGCCCCGTCGGCTTCGCTGCCGTTGGACACGTCAAAAGGGAGCAGCTCCGCCGTTCCTCCTTTTTCCTCTACCATCGACTTTGTAAGCTCGGCGGCCTCTCGGTTGGCGTGGTAGTTAATCAGCACCGGGTAGCCCATATCGGCAAGCCGCAAGCAAATGGCGCGGCCAATGCCGCGCGAAGCTCCGGTTATAAGCGCATACTTCATATCAAAACAGCTTATGGTGGTGGTTCACTAAGTACTCCTTTACGGCGCTTATTGCCTTATGCTTGGGCGCGTCTTCCACAAAGACAGGGAAAATTTCCCGAACTTCCCCGTATATTTGCCGTGTTTTGGGCGACAGCAGGCTTTCGATTTGCAGGCAGTCCACCGCTTGAGCCAGCGCCATAAAGTGTATTGCCATCACCTGCCATGCATTTTCTATCACCGTTTTCGTCAGCAGCGCCGCATTTGTGCCCATGCTCACGATGTCCTGGTTGTCGTTATTGCACGGAATGCTGTGTATGGACATCGGATTGCACAGCGTTTGGTTCTCGGCGGTGGTGGAGGTCGCCGTGAACTGCGAGGCCTGCAAGCCGTAGTTCAACCCCGGTACGCCGAGGTTGAGGAACGGCGGCAGCATGCCGTTGATGCGGTCGTGGCAAAGGTAGTTCAGCTGGCGCTCCATCAGCATGGTTAGCTTGGTTACGGCTACTTTAAGCTTATCCATCTCAAAGGAAACGTAGTCGCCATGAAAATTACCCCCGTGGTAAACGTTTTGGCTTTCCGGGTCAACAATAGGGTTGTCGCAGGCGGAGTTGATTTCGTTTACCACCACTCTTTCGGCATTCCGTATTTCGTCCCAAACAGGCCCCAGTACTTGCGGTACGCAGCGCAGAGAGTAGTACGCCTGTATTTTTTGGGCAAACACTTTCTCTTCGGCATGTGCATGGGTGTAGAGCGCATTTTCGCGCTTTGGCAGGCGCGCGCTGCCGTGGGCAAGCGTACGCATCCACGCCGCCACCTCCTGCTGCCCCGCGTGGCGCTTGGTTTGGTTGAGCTCCTGCGACATCAGGTCGTCATACGAAAGCGCTATCTCGTTCATCAGCACAGAGGCTGCCACCGCCCACTTCAGTAGCCGCCCGGCGTACAGCACGTTTACCATCCCAATCCCCGACATAACGGCAGTCCCGTTGGTTACGGACAGCCCCTCCCGAAGGTGAATTTGAAATGGCTTTAGCCCGTTTTCTTTCAGAACTTCACCCGCCTGCCGCCATTCGCCGCGGTAGCGCACCTCCCCTTCGCCAATAAGCGCAAGGGCTATGTGCGCCAGCTGCACCAAATCGCCGCTCGCTCCCACGCTGCCGTGCTCGGGCACAAAAGGGTAAATACCCCTGTTGATAAGCTCCACCAGCAGCGCCACCAGCTCTACGTGCACGCCGGAGCGCGCCTGCACAAAGGTACCCAGCCGCGCCACCATTGCCGCCCGCACGTACACGTCCGGCAGCGGGTTGCCGGCGCCGGTCGAGTGGCTGCGAATAATGTTGTACTGCAGCGCAAGCAGCGACTCGTCGTCAATCCGGTACTGCGACATCGGGCCAAAGCCCGTGTTGATGCCGTAGATAACTTTATCGGAAGAAAACGCTTTAAGAAAATCGTAGCAATCCGAAATTTTTTTCCCTGCCTCGTCGGAAAGCGCAAGGCTTTCACCCTCTAACAGCACTTTCGCCAATATATTAGACGAAAATCCTTCCTTAATCAAGTTCATTTCATATCAAAATTAACACATCGTAAAACATTATTTGTTGTAACATTAAGAGAGGGGGAGGGTATAGCAACGGGTAAAGAGGCAAAATATATGACAACACATGCCATGCTTTAGCAAGAATGGCATTAGTAAAATTTTGTTGTGCTATCAATTTTGAGTTATTATACATATATTATACATAATAAAGTTCATTTTTACGCGGCAAAGGTAAAGCTATTTTTTTTATTCTACAAAAAAAATAGAGATTATGTCAAATTAATGGTGGTGTCCATGTTTTATTGACATGGGTTTTAATTAATACGAAACAAGGTTTTAAAATACTTAGCATTGTTGTTGTTGACGCGCGCAGGGTTGTAGAGACGGGGCGCGCCCCGTCTCTACGGAAAGATTTAGCCAATTTTTTTGGCTAAATCTTTTTTTAGGTGCTATGAAAATAGCTTGCAACTCAGTAGTTAAGATACAGATAGAATGTTGGGGAGGGGGCTGGAAACCTTATTTACTCACCCGTGTTTATTTTTAAAGTGTTCGTGAGCTCGCTACGCTCGGTTTTACCTAATTTTGTTTTAACAAAACAGCCTCAGTAGCATATAGTTACATAATATATCCAAACCTCATTACCTCATTTTTTTTTTCGTACCCATTTCATCGTTTTAATGAAGCAATGAGGTTGTTGATATGCGTATTAATTTATTGCTACTGAGGTTGTTTTGTTAGATGAATTAGGTGATACCGAGCACAGCGAGTTCACGAACACTTTAAAAATAAACACGAGTGAGTAAATGAGGTTTCAAGCTGCCGCAGGAATGACGGTGGGAGGGAGAAGAGGAAGGCTCAAAATGAAATTTTCGTAGCACCTCAAAAAATTTTTTAGCCAATTTTTTTCAAACTTTTGGAGTTTACAAAATTATAATTAATTTTGCAGTCGCTAATTCAATGTGAAGTTATGAATTTTTGACTATGAATTTTTGTGCTAAAAATAATTTCTGGTGGTGGCGTTCGCAGCTCTTCAAAGTCGTGAACAGGTAGCGCCGTGTTTTTAGTAAGCATCAAAAAAACAAGCTAAGGGCTGTCATTCACGACAGCCCTTAATTTTTTTCATACTAAACACTAACAAAACTAACAGCTAACAGCACACACCGTTATGGATTACAACTTAACCGACAACGGCTACTACGGCGAATTTGGCGGGGCGTACATCCCCGAAATTCTCTACGCCAACGTGGAGGCGCTGCAGGAAAGCTACCTGCAAATTATCGGCGACCCCGCGTTCACGGCCGAATTTGACGCTTTGCTGCGCGACTACGTGGGGCGCCCCACGCCGCTGTACTTTGCCCGGCGCCTCTCGGAGCAGTACGCAGCGCGCATCTACCTCAAGCGCGAAGACCTGAACCACACCGGCGCGCACAAAATCAACAACGCCATTGGGCAAATCCTCCTTGCGCGGCGCATGGGCAAAACCCGCATCATTGCCGAAACAGGCGCGGGGCAGCACGGCGTGGCAACGGCCACCGTGTGCGCCCTGACAAACATGCAGTGCATTGTCTATATGGGCGAAACGGATATTGCGCGGCAGCAGCTCAACGTGCAAAAAATGAAAATGCTGGGCGCCGAAGTGCGCTCCGTAACCAGCGGCAACAAAACGCTCAAGGACGCCGTCAACGAGGCTATACGCGACTGGTGCTGCAACCCCGCGGATACGCACTACATCATTGGCTCCGTCGTGGGGCCGCATCCCTACCCCGACATGGTAGCGCGGTTTCAGTCGGTCATCAGCGCGGAGCTCAAAAGGCAGCTCGCCGAGCATGTTGGCCGCGACTACCCCGACTACCTCATTGCCTGCGTGGGCGGGGGTAGCAACGCGGCCGGCGCGTTCTACGGCTACCTCAACGACGAGCGCGTGAAGCTCGTCGGCGCAGAGGCGGCAGGCTTGGGCACGGACACCGACCAGACCGCCGCCACCATTCACCTCGGCAAGCGCGGCGTTATTCACGGCAGCCACACCTTTGTAATGCAAACCGACGACGGACAAATCATCGAGCCTTACTCCATCTCCGCCGGGCTGGACTACCCTGGCATCGGCCCGCTGCACGCCAACCTTGCCAAAAGCGGCAGGGCAGAGTACCTTGCCGTAACCGACAGCGAGGCGCTGGCGGCGGCGATGGAGCTCACCCGCCTCGAGGGTATTATTCCGGCGCTGGAGTCGGCGCACGCGCTGGGGGTGCTGCGCCGCAAAGCCTTCCGCCCGGACGACGTGGTGGCTCTCATCGTTTCGGGGCGCGGGGATAAGGATATGGAAACATTTATTAAAACTGTAACATTAAGAGATGCGAAATAAACAAGATATAGCAGTTTTATGATGTGTGGCAAAAGGTGTAATTCAAATTGTCGCTTTTGCTCATTCCGTAGGAATGAATCGCTCGGTAGAAAAGGCAACGT
>JAISAC010000144.1 GCA_031266935.1 Prevotellaceae bacterium | reverse complement strand
CGGTGGTTGTCGGCATCCCGTAGGGATGCATCCCTACGGGATGCCAAAGAGGGACGCCATTCGTGTTTTCTACCGAGCGAATAATCCCTACGGGATTATTTAAAGCAACAATTTGAAATACACCTGGTTGTGCGCTTTTACTTTACTCAAAACTTAGAAATTTTATGTATCGCTTTATGATAAAATCGGCTACAGCAGCTTTATCTTTCTTCGCCGTGCTTGGCGCTGCGTTGGCACAAGAAGCGCCGGATGCCAAAACCTTTGAGATTCCGCAGCACATCATGGGAAGCGGCAGGCTGACAGCCCGGCAGATGGTTACCTTTATTGCCGTTACCGCTATTGAGGGAGACGCCGAACGCGCTGCACGGCTGGCGCCGCTCTACATTGCCGAGGCGCAGGCGGAGGGCGTGAACCACGACGTTGCCTTTGCGCAGATGATTTTAGAAACCGGATTCTTGCAGTTCAAAGGTATAGTAGGCTCGCACATGAACAACTTTTGCGGGTTGGGAGCAATAAGCTTAACGCAAACGGGGCACATCTTTCCTGATGAGCTTACGGGCATCAGGGCGCACATTCAGCACCTCAAGGCGTACGCCAGCAGAGAGCCGCTTGCAGGCGAGCTGATAGACCCGCGCTATAACTTTGTAAGCCCCAAGGGCAAAGCCCCTACCATTGACGCGCTCACCGGCACGTGGGCAAAAGACCCGCAGTATGCCGCCAAAATAAAATCGCTGCTCCGGAGAATGTACTACAGCGCAAATGCAGGCTCGTAAAAATCGCGCTATCTCCCAAAAAACAGCTCAAATTTTTCATAACTCAAAAATTATCCAATGTCTTTAATTAAATCTATATCCGGTATTCGCGGCACCATTGGCGGCGCAGCCGGCGACAACCTTACGCCGATGGATGTCGTAAAGTTCACCTCGGCGTACGCTGCATGGCTGCAACAGCAGCAGCACGGCAAGCAAAAAATGAAGGTGGTGGTAGGGCGCGACGCTCGAATTTCGGGGGCTATGGTAAGCAGCCTTGTAACGGCAACGCTACAGTCATGCGGCGTTGACGTAATCAACATCGGGCTGGCAACTACCCCCACGGTGGAGCTTGCCGTAACCTGCGAAAAGGCGCACGGCGGCATTATCATTACGGCCAGCCACAACCCAAAGCAGTGGAACGCGCTTAAGCTACTCAACGCCCAAGGCGAATTTTTGAGCGCAAAAGACGGCGAGCTGCTGCTGCAAATGGCGGAGCAGGGCAACCTGCAGTTCGCTCAGGTGGACGAGCTGGGAAGTGAGGAGCAAATTGCCAGCTCCCTGCAAAGCCACATAGCGCTGACGCTGGCGCTACCGTTAGTGAACGCCCAAGCCATTCGGGCGGCAAAGCTCAAGGTGGTGGTGGACGCTGTGAACTCTGTGGGCGGAATTGCCATACCGCAGCTGCTGCGCGCGCTGGGCGTGGAGCAGGTGGTGGAGCTCAACTGCAACCCCAACGGGCAGTTTGCCCACAACCCCGAGCCGCTGCCCGAACACCTGACGGAAATATCGAAAGAGGTTGTGAAGCAGCAAGCGCACTTAGGCATCGTGGTTGACCCCGACGTGGACAGGCTTGCGCTGGTGTGCGAAGACGGGAAAATGTTCGGCGAAGAATATACGCTGGTTGCCGTTGCCGACTACGTGCTGGGCCACGCCAAGGGCGGCGGCAATACGTGCTCTAACCTGTCGTCGTCGCGGGCGCTGCGCGATGTGACCGAGGCGCACGGCGGAGCTTACGCCGCCGCTGCGGTGGGCGAAGTGAACGTAGTGGAAAAAATGCGGCAAACCAACGCCGTCATCGGCGGCGAGGGCAACGGCGGCGTTATCTACCCTGCGCTGCACTACGGCCGCGACGCGCTGGTGGGCGTGGCGCTCTTCCTGTCGCACTACGTGCAGCAAGGCAAGAGCATGAGCGCGCTGCGCGCCGGCTATCCCCCCTACTTCATGTCGAAAAACAAACTTACGCTAACGCCCGACATCAACGTGGACACCGTGCTGAACGCCATGAAAACCGCATACGCCGCCGAGCGCGTAACCGACGTTGACGGCGTACGGGTGGACTTCGACACAAAAAAAGAGTGGGTGCACCTGCGCAAATCAAACACCGAGCCTATCATAAGAATATACGCCGAAAGCAGCACCCCCGAAGGCGCCGAGGCGCTGGCCCGGCAGGTAATGGAGCAAATGAAAGCCGTAGCCGAAAGCAGCAAGCGGTAAGCGGTGAGCAGCGACCTGCTGCGAATTTTCGGAGGAGGTTTGGAGAGCAATAAGGTAAGGCCGCTACCGGCTTTTATGGTGGTATCGGCCTTTTCGGTTGTCATATACTTACCAGAGGTATATTCCAAGCTGTCGCCGGTTGCAGCTGCCAATAGAGTAATCAGCAAGTAAAGTTGAAGATTAAAGACGTGGAAAATACCATAGCGCAGCTTAAAAATGGAGATCACCGGACGTACGAGGCGGTTTTTAAATCGTGGTACGCGCCGCTGTGCGCCTACGCCTGCTCGCTGCTGCGCTGCATGGACGAGGCGGAAGATGAGGTGCAGAAAGTATTTTGTACGCTGTGGGACAAGCGCGCGGAAATTGAGGTGCAAACGTCGCTCAAATCGTACCTGTACAGGGCTGTACACAACCATTGCCTCAACCGCCTGAAGCACGAAAAGGTGAGGGTAACGTACCAATCCGACTTTCTGCGCACATCCGAAGAGGCGCACGACAGCACCGGCAGCCATATAGCGCAAAGCGAGCTGGAAGCAGCGCTAATCCGCGCTGTGGGGCAGCTGCCGGAGCAGTGCCGCAACGTTTTTGAGCTGAGCAGGGTGGAGTGCCTGACGTATCCCGAAATTGCAGCGCGGCTGAAAATTTCGCGCAATACGGTAGAAAATCACATGTGCAAGGCGCTACGTCTGCTGCGCGAAAAGCTGAAAGAATTTTTAGAATAATTAATAATTAACAATTAACAATTAATAATTAGGAATGGTGGAGAATGAATTCAAGATTCAAAATTTAGAATTCAAAATTTAGAATTAACACTCAACTATGTTGCAGGATATTGACCGTATTATAGCGCGGCACTTAGGCGGCGACGCTACGCCGGAGGAGCAAAATTTGCTGCGCGCATGGCTTGCCGAATCGGAGCAAAACCGGACGTTCTTTGCGGCAATCGTATCGGACGCAAAGCCCGATACGGAGCAGGCATGGAAAAAGTTTGAGCGGCACATGCAGCAAAGCACCTCTGCTTCTGCGCCTGCCTCTGCGCCTGCCTCTGTGCCTGCACCTGCGCCGCCGCGCACCGCTGCATGGAGGCTTGCGCTGCGGTACGCCGCCGCTATTGCGCTGCTTGCCGGAGCAGCAACGCTTGCGTGGATACAGCTGGACAGCAACAACGCCTCGCAGCAGGTTTGGACGGTAGCCAAAAGCGACAACGAGGCGTACACGTACATGCTGCACGATAGCACCAGCGTATCGCTGAACAAGGGCAGCCGGCTCTCCTGCATCGGCGACTACGGCGACGGCAAGCGCGAGCTGCAACTCGAGGGCGAAGCGTTTTTTGAGGTAGCAGCGTCAAGCAGCGGGCTGCTGGTGGTACACGCCGAGGAAACGCTCATTCGGGATATAGGCACGGCGTTTAACGTGCAGGCCTACCCCGACAGCGACAGCGTAACGGTATTCGTGCAGCGCGGCGAGGTGCACTTTTACGGCGAGGCAAGCAGCGGCCTCATCCTGAAAGCGGGCGAAACCGGAACTTTTGACAGGCGCACCAAAATATTCAGCCGCAGCCAAACCGACGCTAACGCTGCATCGTACGCAACAAAAGTATTCGTGTTCCGGGACAAGCCGTTAGACGAAGCCATAGCGCTCATCGGCAAGGTGTACGACAGCCGAATTTACTTGGACGATTCCGCCGCCGCTGCCAAAACCATCAGCGTAACATTCGACAACGAAAGCCTCGAAGAAATAGTGGAGGTAATAGGCGAAACAATGCACCTGCAAGTAGCGCAAAGCGCTGACGGGTACGTGCTGAAGCAGTAACCACCGGCTACAACAGGTAAATGGAGAACATGAAAACAAAAAACAATGCCGCTTGCTTTCCCCCTCACTTTTTGGCGGGGATAAAAGCACTTTTTCTATTTTTCTATTTTTCCCTTTCCTTCCTTTTTTCCACTGCGATACACGCCTCGTCGATTTTAGAACGAACGGTTACGCTGAGTATGCACAGCTGCCCGCTGGAGGACATCCTTAACGAAATCAGCCGGCAAACCGGCATCCGGTTTTCGTACAGCCCGCAAGCCGTTGACGTAAGCCAACTCGCCTCGCTCAATGCGCAGAACCTGCCGGTAAAGGACGCGCTCCGGCAAGCATTAGGAAGCAAGTACGAATATAAAGCTACCCGAAAATTTGCCATACTGCAAAAATCAAGAGCAAAAATAACCCTTTCGCCGGCGCTTGAGCCGCAAGATGTTGAAGCCGAAAAGGTGGAGTATTCGTACATCACAAATCAGCAGCGGGTAAAAAAATTGCGCTACACGGATAGTGGTACGGCGTTCGACGATTGTCCTATCATTACAAACAGCAAAAAAACAATTGTAATGAAAAGACAAATTATCGCCATGATGCTGGCAACAGCGCCAATCGTAAGCGCAGAGGCGCAGCAACCTTCAACCGTTTCCCATCAGCTTGGAGAAGCCGGAAAAAGTTTTATCTCGCTCGTAGAAGAGGTCGCCGCCGGCACGACGCAGGCGGTGAAGATAGCTACCGAAAAAGCAGGTCAGCAGGCCTCCAACCTGAAAATAGCCGTAGCGCAAAGTAACGGCAGTACGACGGCAGGCGCCCTCAAGGTTGAGCAGGAAAGCCAGCCCGATTCAAGCGTACCGGCCGCGCCAAAAGCCGCCGATACGCTTGCCGTAGCGCAACCCGCCGCCGTCATCGTACCGGCAGCAGCGCCGCCCGCTGCCACCGCCGCAAGCAGCGATAGCGTTCGCCCCGTCATCTTCACGCTCTTTTATCCTTTCTCTTTTCCGGAGCTGCAAACGGAAAGATATGCGTACAACGCTTCGTTCAGCTGGATATATGGCATCAACAGCGGAGTTCGCGGGGCAGAGCTGGGAGGATTTGTCAACATCAACCGCCGCTACATGTCGGGTGTGCAGCTCGCAGGCATCAGCAATCTGAGCTTGGGCAGCGTTACCGGCGTTCAGCTGGCGGGCGTTGCCAACCTTGCCGTTCGGGATACGGCAAAAGCCCAAATGGCAGGCGTTGTCAACGTTGCGCAAAGCGCCGAATTTCAGGCGGCAGGTGTCGCCAACCTTGGCTACCTCAACGGCAAAGTGCAGCTGGCAGGCGTTGCCAACCAGTCGGTAACCGGCGTTACCAAAGCGCAGATAGCAGGCGTTGCCAACGCTGCCCGGAGCGCCGGATTTCAGCTGGCAGGCGTTACCAACCTTGCCTACCTCAACGGCAAAGTGCAGCTGGCGGGCGTTGCCAACCTTTCGGCAAAAGGCGCCACCGAGGCGCAAATAGCGGGCGTTGCCAACGCTGCCCAAAGCTCCGAATTTCAGGCGGCAGGTGTTGCCAACCTTGCCTACAGCAACGGAAAGGTGCAGCTGGCAGGCGTTGTCAACGTTGCCGATACCTCCCGCTGTCAGGTAGGGCTGGTGAACGTTGCGAAAAAGGCAGGCGTACAGGTAGGTTTGGTCAACGTGTGCGATACCTCCGACCGCGTTATGGTTGGCCTGATAAACATAGCAAGAAAAGGAGGGCTGCACGAATTTGAGGTTAGCGCGGGGCTTGTGGACAACATTAGCGTAGCCTACCGCTTGGGCACAGCAAAGCTCTACACTTCTGCCGAACTTTCCTACCGCTTTAGCGACAACCGGTGGCTATCCGGCGCAGGCTTGGGAACGCAAATTCCCATTTCCAAGAGCTGGGGCATTAACGTCGAAGGCGTGTCGCAGCATGTGATTACGAGCAGATTTTGGGAGCATGGGTCGTTCAACCACCTGTCGCAGCTGCGGGTGCTGGGCTGCAAGCGCTTTGCGAAGTACTTCGCCGTATTTGCCGGCCCAACGCTTTACATCTACAATACCAACACCGACAAGCCCAACTCGGTTGACCTGAAAGCGCCCTACACCATCTACTCCGACCGGCACGGGCGCGTTGACACTAAAGCGTGGATAGGTTTTTCGGCAGGCATCAGGCTATAACCAACGAGGACACCGCTGCCGTCAGCTGCTCCTGTACGCTCCGGGCTTTGCTTTCGCGTACGCCAACGCTAATGTAGCACCGGTCGTTGTCAAACTCTTGCGAAAGTATGCGCAGCTGCTCATCCTTCACTATTTTCATCACCCCGTTCATGCCGGCGTACGGAAACTTTGCGGTGAGCACGGCTTCCCACGCGCGCTGCACCACCTGTGCGCCGGCTATGGCGTTGGCGGTAGCGCTTTTGTAGGCCGTAGCAAGCCCCGACGTTCCCAGCAGCGTTCCGCCAAAGTAGCGCGCCACCACCACCAGCACGTTGGTCAAATTTGCCGACAGCAGCAGCCCAAGTATAGGCTTGCCTGCCGTGCCGCTTGGCTCGCCGTCGTCGTTGGCGCGAAGCAGCGCCCCCTCCTTCCCCATGCGGTAGGCGTAGCAGTGGTGCCGTGCGCTGTGATGCTCCCGCTTGACGGACGCTATGCGCTCCTTCACCTCCTGCTCATTCTGCACCGGAAATGCGTAGGCAAGAAACTTGCTGCCTTTATCCTTATAAACGCCTTCGGCAGGCGCAGCGATGGTGTTGTACGTATCGTCCATAGTAAAGTTGAGGGCTACAAAGCAGGTTATTCTTCACGCTATGCGTTTTTTTACCGCTATCGCAGGATTTTTGTCTGTCCGAAGCCTGCGGCCTTTGTATGGCTCTTTCCGTCCCATCAAGCGGCACATCTTTGTGGCCTCGTAGCGCTTGCTGCATGCGCTGTGCATTTCTATCGGGCAGCTCATGGAGCGTGTCCAACGTTTTAACCAACACGTCCGATAGCAGTGGTATTCTTCCCATTTATTTTTGAACGTGGGTAAGAACGCCTCAAATTCCTCAGCGGTAAAGCCTGTCAAGCTCAGCAGCTGCGCCGAATTTTTTTTAACCTTGTCGTATTTCATTGCTCGAAGTCTTTTCGCAAAGGTATATAAAAGAACGCAATATTCAACTATTGAACATAATCTCTAATGAAAACAACGAGGGATAAGAAATAAATAACATATAACGGATATAAAAGTGTCGTCCCTGCGGGACTGCTCGTTGTAGAGACGTGGCGCGCCGTGTCTCTACGCAGGTATGCTGCAATCCGTATGCTGCAAACCCCGCAGGGGTGACACGCTATTAACCGCATGCTTTAGCATACGGGGACAAGCAGGAGGCTACCGCTAAGTCCCGCAGGGACGACAACTTTATTAACTGTTATATCTTGTTTATTCGTCATTCCGAAAAGCGCTTTGCCGTTTCAAATGAAAAATGTATTTTTGCGGTTAATTTAATGGCCATTAAATTAACCGTGATTAAATTATTTGGATATGAAATTTTACAATAGAGTAAGCGAGCTGGAAACGCTATCCCAAATTGAAAAGCAATCTACTGAAACGGCATGTTTTACAATTATAGTTGGGCGAAGGCGAGTTGGTAAAACGGCTTTGCTTTTGCGTTCGTCGGCGGGGAAAAAGATGCTTTACCTTTTTGTATCGCGCAGCAGCGAGGCGGTGCTTTGCCGTCAGCTTCAGCAGCAGGCAAGCGAGGCGTTAGGTTTGCAGATTTACGGCGCAATCAATCGCTTTGCCGATTTGTTTGAGCAGCTGCTGATTTTTGCCCAAAATGAGCATTATACGCTGATTATAGATGAATTTCAAGATTTTGATATTGTCAATCGAGCCATTTTCAGCGAGATACAAAATCTTTGGGACCGCTATAAAGATAGCATAAAGCTCAACTTTATTGCCTGCGGCTCGATTTATTCGCTGATGATGAAGATTTTTGAAAACGGCAAAGAGCCTCTTTTTGGCCGCCTGACTTCAAAAATCGTAATTAAGCCTTTTACAATCAGCGCCATAAAAGATATTTTAAAAGACCATAACCCTGCTTACTCAGCCGAAGATTTGCTGTTTCTTTACACGCTCACAGGTGGCATTTCGCATTATATTGCGTTGCTGATGAACGCAAAGGCAACAACGTTCAAAAAAATGCTTGATTTTGTTACGCGCCCCGATTCTCCGTTCTTGAACGAAGGAAAGGAGCTGCTTATTTCGGAATTTGGGCGCGATTACAGCACCTATTTTTCTATTATTCAACTCATTGCAGCAGGAAAAACCACGCAAAGCGAAGTTGATTCCGTTATCGGAAAAAACACAGGTGCTTACTTGGAAAATCTTGAAAAACAATACTCTTTGATTGTAAAAAGCAAGCCGATGTTTTCAAAACCCGAAAGCCGCAACGCGCGTTGGGGCATTAGCGACAATTTTCTGCATTTTTGGTTTCGATTTATTTACCCAAATCAAGCATTGATTGAAATGAGGAAATTTGAAATGATAAAACTTTACATTTCAAATAATTACGAACAATATAGCGGGTTAGTACTCGAAAAATATTTTCGTCAGAAATTTGCTGAAGAAGAAGCGATTACTACAGTTGGCAACTTTTGGGACAGGAATGGCGAAAACGAAGTTGACTTGATTGCCCTAAATGATTTTGACAAGACCGCCACTATTGCCGAAGTAAAACGCAATCCGAAGAAAATCAGCTTGCAAGCTTTGGCAATAAAAGTTGCAGCCATTCAAAAACACTTAGCAAAGTATGAAGTGTCGCTGAAAGCATTGTCGCTGAATGATATGTGAATTTTACGGTAACCCCTGCTTGCTCCCGTATGCTCGCCTACCGTATGCTTGCCTACCGTATGCTAAAGCATACGGGTACGGTAGGCATCCGCGTACCTCTGCAAACCCCGCAGGGGTGACACTTTATTAACCGTATGCTTTAGCATACGGTAGGCAAGCATACGGATAGGCTGTGCGGTTGCCCGTGTTTACAAAAAGATTTTGCCGATTTCCAAACAATCCTTACCTTTACGCTCATTATTTTTAAAACCCAAAAATCATGATTACGGAAAATAAAATTTTGATGGCGCAAGCCCGCGCTTCGCTATCGGGCAGGTGGACAGTAGCGGTATGCGCTATGCTGGTATATGGGCTGCTGCTTGGAGTCGCTTCCGGAATACTTCAATTTTCCGTCTTTAAAGTAGGGCTCGGGGCAGCTGTAGCTGTTCAATATATTCTATTCTTTGCGATAGCCAGCCCGTTTATGTTGGGGCTTGCCACGTTTTTTCTTGCCCTGTCGAGGGGCGAGCAGGTGCGCATTGAGCAGATATTTGCCGGATTTAATCGCTTTGGCACAGCGCTGGCCGCTAACCTTCTGGTAGTGGCTTTTACCCTTTTGTGGATGCTGCTGCTCATTGTGCCGGGTATCATTGCCTCCATATCGTACTCGCAAACATTCTACATCCTTGCAGATGACCCGGGCATGGACGCAATGAGCGCTATCAGCAAAAGCAAGAAGATGATGCGCGGCTACAAGTGGAAATATTTTTGCCTCGGGCTGCGCTTCATCGGCTGGGTATTGCTCGGCATACTTACGCTGGGTATCGGATTTTTCTGGCTGACGCCTTACATGCAAACAAGCTTCGCCAAATTCTACGATGATGTGAAGACAAGCTACAGCGAGTGATTTAAAAATTTACGAATTTTGAATTCAAAATGGTGGTGCGGCGGCGATGAGGAGCACTTTCACGGCGCTAACGAGGACGGCAAGCATACGCCTATCGTATAGCAAAGCCATTCAAAATTCAAAATTCAAAATTCAAAATTTATGATTAAAATTTCTTTTCCCGACGGCAGCGTACGCGAGTACGAAAGCGGCGTAACGCCGCTACAGGTTGCCGAGAGCATTAGCCCGCGGCTGGCTGCCGACGTGCTGAGCGCCACCGTGAACGGCGAGCTGCAAGACCTGCGCTTTCCCATTGCGGGCGACGCCGCGCTCAAGCTGCACAAGTTTGACGACGCCGAAGGCAAACTTGCCTTTTGGCACTCCTCGTCGCACCTGATGGCCGAGGCGCTGGAGCTGCTCTACCCGGGCGTCAAATTCGGCATTGGGCCGGCCATAGAGAACGGCTTCTACTACGACGTAGAGCCTCCGCAGCCCATAGTGGAGGCCGATTTGGAAAAGATTGAAAAGAAAATGCTGGAGCTGGCGCGCGAAAAGCAAACCTTTGTGCGCCGCAGCGTTTCCAAAGCCGAAGCGCTCAAAACCTTTGGCGACAAGGGCGAAATCTACAAGGTGGAGCTCATAGGCGAGCTGCAGGATGGCGCTATCAGCTTCTACACCTGCGGCGCGTTCACCGACCTGTGCCGAGGCCCGCACATCATGGATTCGTCCGTCGTGAAGGCGGTAAAGCTCACCGCCATTGCCGGCGCTTACTGGCGCGGCAGCGAAAAGAACAAGATGCTTACCCGCATTTACGGCATTACCTTCCCGAAGCAAAGCCTGCTCGACGACTACCTCAAGCTGCTGGAGGAAGCCAAGCGCCGCGACCACCGCAAGATAGGCCGCGAAATGGAGCTGTTTACCTTTTCCGAAAAAGTAGGGCAGGGGCTGCCGATATGGCTTCCCAAGGGCGCTGCGCTACGCTTCAGGCTCGAAGATTTTTTGAAGGACATACAGAAAAAGCACGGCTACCTGCAGGTCATCACGCCGCACATCGGGCACAAGCAGCTCTACATCACCTCGGGGCACTACGCCAAGTACGGAGCAGACTCGTTTAAGCCTATCAAAACGCCGGACGAGAACGAGGAGTTCCTGCTCAAGCCAATGAACTGCCCGCACCACTGCGAAATATACCGCAGCAAGCCCCGCTCGTACAAGGATTTGCCCGTTCGCCTCGCGGAGTTCGGCACGGTGTACCGATACGAGCAAAGCGGCGAGCTGCACGGGCTGACGCGCGTACGCGGATTTACGCAGGACGACGCTCACCTCTTTTGCACCCAGGACCAAATTAAGGATGAGTTCAAAAAGGTGATAGACATCATTCTGTACATCTTTAAGCTGTTCGATTTTCAGGAATATACAGCGCAGGTATCGCTGCGCGACAAGAGTAACCGCGAGAAGTACATCGGCAGCGACGAAAATTGGGACAAGGCCGAGAGCGCCATCATAGAGGCCGCCGCCGAAAAAGGCCTGAAAACGGTAGTCGCGCACGGCGAAGCCGCCTTCTACGGCCCCAAGCTCGACTTTATGGTGTGCGACGCCATTGGCCGCAAGTGGCAGCTGGGAACTATTCAGGTGGACTACAACATGCCCGACAGGTTTGAGCTTGAGTACGTCGGCATGGACGACAAGCGCCACCGTCCGGTGATGATTCACCGTGCGCCCTTTGGCTCAATGGAGCGCTTTCTGTCGGTGCTCATTGAGCACACCGCCGGCAAGTTCCCGCTCTGGCTCACGCCGGAGCAGGCCGTTGTGCTGTCCATCAGCGAAAAGTACAACGACTACGCAGAGGAGGTGGCAAGGCAGCTCAACGATGCCGACGTGCGCACCCACGTTGACGGCCGCAACGAAAAAATAGGGAAAAAAATACGCGACAACGAGCTGCAGCACATTCCCTACCTCCTCATAGTGGGCGAAAAGGAAGCTGCCGACAGCGCCGTGGCCGTGCGGCGGCAGGGCGAAGGCGACAAGGGCGTGATGAAAGTAGAGGAGTTTGCGCAGCTCGTGAAGAATGAGGTAAAAAAAATGCTGGACGTTTAGGGTGCATTTCAAATTGTCGCTTTAAATAATCCCGTAGGGATTATCGCTCGGTAGAAAACACGAATGGCGTCCCTCTTTGGCATCCCGTAGGGATGCATCCCTACGGGATGCCGACAATCACCGGAACGTTGCCTTTTCTACCGAGCGATTCATTCCTACAGAATGAGCAAAAGCGACAATTTGAACTGCACCCGAAAACTCCTAAAAACTCAACTTTCTTAAAATGAGGTAATGAGGTTAGGGAGAGATTTGTAATATATTGCTACTGAGGTTGTTTTGTTATAAAAATGAGGTTGGAAATGAGGTTGGAGCAGAGCGTAATGAGGCTCTTTTGAGGGAGCAACCTCATTTACTCACTCGTGCTTATTTTTAAAGTGTTCGTGAACTCGCTACGCTCGGTTTTACCTAATTTTCTCAACAAAACAACCTCAGTAGCAAAGGAAATAACGATGTATATT
>JAISAC010000140.1 GCA_031266935.1 Prevotellaceae bacterium | reverse complement strand
GTAGAGACGCGGCGCGCCACGTCTCTACAACGGGCAGTCCCGCAGGGACGACACTTTATTAACCGTATGCTTTAGCATACGGAGCGGATAGCATACAGAGCGGAGATGTGCGAATGCTCGCTTGTCCGGGTAGTCCCGAAGGGACGACAACTTTATTAACTCATTACCTCATTAAAACGATGAAATTGCCACGAAAAAAATGAGGTAATGAGGTTAGATATATTATGTAACTATGTGCTACTGAGGTTGTTTTGTTAAAAAATTAGGTTGAAATGAGGTTGCTTTTAATTCGTAATTTCTAAATAAATTTTCGGACTTCGCTATTGGTCGGCTTTGATTTCGGCGCCGTTCGTGCGTAGCGCCTCAAAAAAAGATTTAGCCACATTTCACATTCCTACCGTATTTTCAGAAACATTTTTCCCGGCAAAGATTTAATTAGCCCGCCGAACTCCAAGCTGAGCAGCGACGACGAGACTTGCGGCATGGGCAGCCCCGTGCTGCGGCAAATAACGTCAATGCTTTGCGCTTCGGTAGCCGATAAAAATTCGAGCAGCTTTTTTTCGCTGTCCGACAGCTCCGCCGAGAATAGCGGCAGCTGCACGGGCTGCTTTCGCGAAATGTCCCAGCCAAGGTTATACGCCACGTCGGCAGCGCTTTCGACGAGGGCAGCCTTGTTGGTTTTGATGAGCTTGTGGCATCCCTCCGAGGCCTTGTCGCCCACGCGCCCGGGAAACGCCATCACGTCGCGGGCGTAGTCAACCGCCATGCTTGCGGTAATGAGCGCCCCGCCCTTCTCCGCCGATTCTACCACAATGGTAGCGTCGGCCATGCCCGCTACAATGCGGTTGCGCCGCACAAAGTTGGACGGGTCCATCAGGCACCTCGAAGTAAAATCGCTCAGCAGCGCGCCTCCCTGCTGCACCATCTCCTGCGCAACGTTGACGTGCTGCGCCGGGTACACCATGTCCAGGCCGTGCCCCACCACGGCAACGGTTGTCAGGCCGTTCTTGAGCGCGGCGCGGTGCGCGCAAACGTCAATGCCAAACGCCAGGCCGCTCACCACGAGCGGCGCGTACACGCCCGCCAGGTCGCGCACCAGGCTTTCGCACTGCTGCCTGCCGTAGGCGGTGGCGTTGCGCGTACCCACTATGCTTACCACCTTGGCAGCGTTGAGGTCTGCCGTACCCTTGGCGTACAGCACAAGGGGACAATCGTCGCAGTTGCGCAGGCGCTCGGGGTAGCTTTTGTCCAAAAAGGAAAGCGCCTGCACGCCGTTTTTTTCCATGAACTCCAGCTCTTCGTTGGCGCGGTTGAGCGCGGTCTGCCGGGAGGCGGCAACGGCGTTGGAGAGCGCCGGCCCCACGTCGGGTATGCGAAGAAGCGCCTTGGGCGACGCCGTAAGCACAGCCTCGGCGCTGCCGCAGTAGGCAATAAGCTGCTTGGCGGTGATGCTGCCTACGCCGGGAATGAGCGTGAGGGCTATTTGGTATTGAAGCTCAGAGTTCAAGATGTTTTGGAGTCGCTCTAAAAGGTAAAATACGCTGTTCTTAAAAAATGGCAATCACGGAAAAGCTGCATTTCTTTGCGCTGTAAAAAAAACAGCAAAAGCTTCGGCTATTTCCATTGCAAAGCGCAAACTTACATGAAAATTGCGAAATCTACAAGCGCATACGGTAGAATTTTTTTTGCAGAAAGAAAGGGAGGGAGCAAAGAGAATTACCGGTCAAAAAAACTGCCCGCGGCGTAGCATTATGCATTGGATATACGGAACAAGCGCGTAGCGCTTCCCATACAGTAATGCTCAACAATAATGCTCAATCCTCTTCGGAAAACTCTCTTAATTCCCGTAATTTATTTTCCAACATTTTCTTATCGGGCAAATGCAGCTTATAATCGGCAACAAGCGCAGGCGAAATGCTGCGATTCAGCGCATATTCTACGACCGTATCGTCTTTTGTGGAACAAAGTATCAAGCCAACGCTTGGATTTTCGCTGGATTTGCGGACGTCGCGGTCCAATGCTTCGAGGTAAAATTCGAGCTGCCCCAAATGTTCGGGCATAAATTTTCCTGTTTTCAGCTCTATTGCGACCAAGCATTGCAGCTCGCGGTTGAAAAACAGCAGGTCTATGAAAAAATCCGTATTTCCAACCTGTATTCTGTATTCGTCGCCTACAAGCGTAAAATCCTTGCCAAATTCAAGAATAAAATCCCGCAGATTTGCGACTATGGCTTTCCGAAAATCTGTTTCTTTATATTCTTTAGGAAGATCAAGAAATTCGAGCGTATAGCTATCTCTCACCGCGGCGAGAGAATTGTTTTTAGCAACCAAAAGTTTGTTTTTTCCGTCCGAAATCATTGTACGTTCAAAAAGCATACTGTCCAGCTGGCGTTCAAGTTCACGGGACGAATAATTGTTTTTTGCCGATAAAGCCAGGTAAAATTCGCATGCTTCGTCGGTTTTGGCGTGGGTCATTATCAGCACATTATTCGTCCAACTGATTTCTCTCAGCAGTGCCGAGAGTTTTTCGTTGTCTTTGTATGTCTCGTAAAACTGCTTCATTCGCCAAACATTTTGCGCCGAAAATCCTTTGATTCTCCAATATTTGCTCTGAATAAATGCTGAAAAATCCGCAACAACAGATTTTCCCCAAGCGTTCTGCCTCACTTTGTTGCTGATATATTTTCCTATTTCCCAATACATTGCGATAAGCTCGTGGTTAACCGCCCGAAAAGCATTTTCTTTTGCTTTTTCGATAATTTGCAGGATTTCGTTGAAATCTGTTTCTATGTTCTTTGATAATTTATTCATTTGTATTTTGTTACAATTTTTCCAAGCAATAATGCTCAATATTTACTTCTAAAAACATTTCACCTTTCGTCCTTTGCGGTCATAGGGTTTTTTATCCACCACAGCAGCCACAGCAGCGCAAAACGCAGCGCGGTTACCGCAGCATAGACCCCCACGGCCAGCGCTATGGTCATCGTTTTGGCCTGCTCGATGCTGTGGCTCAACCCCCACCTTTGGAACATTACGTACAGCAGCATGATGCCAATTGAGTAAAGCGCAGCCGTGCACAAAAAGTTGACGTGCGCCATCTGCGCCTTGCAGCGGCTGCAGGCGAGGCTTGCATCCACGTCAACGAACCAAAGCAGGTTGAGGCGCGCCTTACCCTCGCCGCAGTAAGGACAGCGCCGCATGGCTGAGAGCCAGCGGCTAATATTTTGCAAAAAACAATTCTTCATCTTCCCAATCCAAGTGTGGCAAACGCTGCTTGAGCAGCAGCAGATTTTGCAGCTGCTCCTTCAAAAAGTTTCGGTACTCCGGCGCATCGGCGTTAAATGGGCGGTGCGCCTTGGCGGCAAGCAGCTGCTTTACCTCCGCCATTGTTTTTTTTGCGCCTTCGCCAACGGCAGCGTGCTCAAATTTTTCCCAGATGTACTCCACCGCAGCCGCCGAGGGGTGGAGCATGTCGTCGGCATAAAATCGGTAGTCGCGCAGCTCGTCCTGCACAATTTCGTAGGCGGGGAAGTAGGAGGTGCTCTCTGTTTTTTGCAGCGTTTGCTCCACCGCAAGCAGGAGCGCAGCCTTGCTCAGCTGGTTGCCGTGCGCCCCATCTTTCCGGTGGCGAATGGGGCTAACGGTAAAAATAACCTGCACCTCCGGATTTTTGGCCTGCACGCTGCGCACCATGCTGCAAAGCGCGGCTGCCGTCTCGTCCGGCGAAAGAAAAATCCGGTCAAATTCCTTATCGGGCATTTTGTGGCAGCAGGCTACCACCTCGCCCGTTTTTTTCAGCCGGTACACCCACGATGTTCCCAGCGTTACAAGCAAAAAATCGGCCGTTTTCAGCCCCCACGCTCCGCGCAGAATGCTTTCGTTGATTCGGCGCAGGCACTCGTCCCTGTCGGGGTGAGCAAAGCGGCTATGGTGCGTATAGCTAAACCACAACCCCTGCCCGCAGCGCAAGTCGGACGCCGCGAGAAGGCGCTTTTCGCTCATCCGCTGCAGGCTTTGCGCCAGCGAGATGGGGTTGTACAGCACGCCAAAGGGGTTGCTCATGGCGGCAAACTTGAGGCCCTGCAGCCGCTCGCCTATGCTCACGGCAAAGCACGAGCCAACAACCAGCATTTTGTGCTCGTAGCCTATTTTGCAGGCCATTGGCGTTACATCTACTTGCGTACGAAATTCCATAGACATTAGAGTTTATATTAGAGATTACGTGGCCAAATCTTTTTTTGAGGTGCTATTGATTTTTCCAAAAACCTCATTGACTTTATTTTTCAACCATAACCCTTTCTGTCAATAAGGTAAATAAGGTTGAATGTGTGTGTGTTACCATGTTTTTTTCTATTAAGGTTGCCCTTAAAGACAAATAAGGTTTTTTTACATGTACACCTAATTTGTCTTGCAACCTGCAATTTTGTCCTGCAACCTGCAATTCTTCAAAAACCTTATTTCTACAAGGCTACCTTAGTAGCGCTAAGCATAACAACAAGCTCAAAAACCTTATTTACCTCATTTTTGTAACCATAGGAATGAGGAATAAACAAGATATAACAGTTAATAAAGTTGTCGTCCCTGCGGGACTTAGCGGGAGCCTCCTGCTTGTCTCCGTATGCTGAAGCATACGGTTAATAAAGTGTCACCCCTGCGGGATTTGCAGCATACGGATTGCAGCATACCTGCATAGAGATGTGGTGCGCCACGTCTCTACAACGAGTAGTCCCGCAGGGACGACACTTTTATATCCGTTATATGTTATTTATTTCTTATCCCATAAAGCTATCACCGCATTGCCTTGTAATCGTAATCGTCGCAGAAATGGATTTTTCCCTTCAACTCTTTGATGCTTTTCTTTTTTCGGCGTAAAATGTACTCCGATAGCGCAATTTCGATAACGTCTTTTTCCGAAGTAACATTATCCGAATACCTGAATGCTTCGCGCATTAGCATACTACTTACTGCTTGCGTTTCCATATCTTTTGTTTTTTTTAATTTTCCAATGCAGCGAAGTTACAATAAATAAGTAAACTCTGCAAGGTATGTCCGTCCATCCTGCTCGCTTTCCTCCCCCGCCCCTCATTAATCAACGGCAATAGCGCCGTGCTCTGCGTCCACCCACTCTGCGTCCTCATACCTGCCAAACCACGTCAGCTGGCGCTTGGCGTAGCGGCGCGTGTTGCGCTTGATGAGGTCTGCCGCCTGGCTGAGCGATATTTCGCCGTCAAAGTGGCGGAAAAGCTCGCGGTAGCCCACCGTTTTGAGCGCGTTCAGGTGTCGGTAGGGCAGCATTTGCCGCGCTTCGTCCAGCAAGCCTTGCTCCAGCATCCGGTCAACGCGGGCGTTTATTCTTTCGTACAGCGCGGCTCTGCCGCGCGTCAGCACAATAAATCGGACGCTAAAGCTACGGCTTTTGGGCGTATTTTGGCGAATTTCCGAGAACGGTTTTCCTGCCGACAGGCACACCTCCAGCGCCCGCACCACGCGCATCGGATTTTTTACATCTACCACGCTGTAGTAGTCGGGGTCTAAAAGCTGCAGCTCGCGCCGCAGGCTGTCCATTCCCTCGCGCCGCAGGCGCTGCATGAGGGTTTCGCGCAGTTCTTCGTTCACCGCCGGCGTGCTGTCCATGCCGTAGCACACCGCATCAATGTAAAGCCCCGACCCGCCAACCATGAGCAGCGTGCTGTGCTGCGCAAACAGCTCGTCGAGCAGGGTAAGGGCTTCCTGCTCGTACTGCCCAACGGAGTAGTAGCTTTGCACCGAGCGGTCGGCAATAAAGTAGTGGGGTACGGCGAGCAGCTGCTCCCGGGTGGGGCGGGCTACGCCAACGTTAAGCTCCCTGTAGAGCTGCCGCGAATCGCAGGAAATGACGGGCGAGCCGATTTTTTGCGCCAGCGCAATGCTCAGCTCAGTTTTGCCTACTCCCGTTGGCCCCATCAAAACCACCAGCGTTTTGGGGGTAACGAGGTCGGTAAAGAATACCGTTTTTTGCTGCTTATTCGTCTCCTCCGTGCGGAGTGATGTAGATATTGGCATCGAATTCGGGCATTGCTTGGTCAAAGATGGAAGAAAAGGCGCTGTTGGTTTTCCCAATCTGCACGGGAGGTTCGCCGCTTTCGGAGGCGGCACGGGGGTAGCGCGCGCGGGGAGCTGGCTCCAGCATTTCTTGCAGCTCAACCGTGAAGCTGCGCCGGTTAATTACGTCAAACGTGTAGAGCAAGCGGTGGTGGTTGGCGCGCACCAGGCTGCCTATGCTTACCTCGTCCATAAGTTGCTCGGCGTCGTCAACCTCCAGGAGCGAAAATTTTTGCTCCGGATCCCACCACTCGTTGGCGGTAAAAAACAGCACCGGCTGCGATTCGTCGTAGTCTAAATCGTTTTGGACGAAGCGATGAAAATCGTACAGCGTTTGCTCCGCGGCTACGTCGTACTCGCGCTTAAACTCCGGTTTTTCCGGAAAACTTAACTTAAATCGGGCTACCATTGTATTGATAAATATAGCGTAAATATACAACAATTTCTCAAACTGTACGCAAGCGCATTAAAAAAAATAGCTTGCCCTGCATCTGCGCAGGGCGCAGGACAAATTGCCGCTCTTATCTTTAACCGCAAATGCAAAAAATATTTCCATATCCATCTCAGAACCAACGATATGATATTTTTTTCATCTTCCGGGAACACTTTTCAAAAAAATTCTTACCTTTGCTGCGAATTTTGGTGTGAGCCTCATCCATTCGGGGAGGCTCATGAAAAGGGAATCAGGTGCAAATCCTGAACAGACCCGCTGCTGTAAGCTTCAGCAAAAGCCTTTGCGCAACACTCAAGCCACTGCTCCGACAAGGAGCGGGAAGGATGCCGCAAAAGGAAGAAGTAAGTCAGAAGACCTGCCAAAACGATACACGTTTAAAGCTTTCGAGGAATAAAGCTTGAGACAAACAAGGCAGGCTGCCGGCTCGCGCCGATGCACAACTCCTGCAAGTTTATCCCAACATTTGTTACCGAAATTTTGAATTCCGAATTTTGAATTGAGCGAAGCGAGCTCACGAACGCCTGAGAAATAAGCGTAGCGTGAGTAATTTTGAATTGGCTTGCGCCGTTCAAAAACTCCTGTTTCACCGGTATTAATTCAAATTTCGGAGTCCATCTCGTTTCCAAGCGGTCATTCCCGCGAAAGCGGGAGCCTCCTCCCAAACGTTCCCTCCGCAACGTTTTAAATGAAGGCGGAGGAAAGGGAAGAGGAAGCTGTGCGCAGCCTCCTTGGTGCGCAGCCTCCTTGGTGCGCAGCCCCCTTGGTGCGCAGCCCCCTTGGTGCGCAGCCCCCACCGTCATTCCCGCGAAAGCGGGAATCTCCTACAAAACGTTCTCCCACAACGTTTCAAAGGGAGGTGGGAGGAAGTGGAGGTTCCCGCTTTCGCGGGAATGACGGGAGGGAGGGTGTGGGAATGGCAGCCCTTTTAATTCAAAAATGGCCTTTAATTCAAAATTCAAAAAAGATGAAATATTTCGCTTACGCAATCATTATCCTGATACCCCTTCTCGCGCCGGCCTGCCGCGAAGAGGTGGAAATATTTGAGCCGGAGGTAGAGGTGGTTGCCCCTCCGGATACCTCCGTGAACGCTCCCCCTGCCGCTCCCTCCGACACGGCGGCGGGCGATACCGCGCGGCCGGCGGTGGTCAGGCCGCCCATAGGCTTTTACCTCCTCAACGAGGGCAACATGAGCAGCAACAAGTCCACGCTGGACTACTTTGACTTTGCCACCGGAGAGTACCACCGCAACATATTTGCCAGCGTCAACCCCAGCGTCCCCATGGAGCTGGGAGATGTGGGCAACGACATCGGCATTTACGGCTCGAAGCTGTACGCCGTCATCAACTGCTCGAACAAGGTAGAGGTGATGGACAAATTTACCGCCAAGCGCCTGGGGCAAATTGACATTCCGAACTGCCGCTACATCAAGTTCCACGAGGGCTACGCCTACGTTACCTCCTACGCCGGCCCCGTGGAAATCAACCCCTACTACGAGCAAACAGGCTACGTGGCAAGGGTAGATACGGCGACTTTTCAGGTGCTGGAGCGCTGTCTGGTGGGCTTTCAGCCCGACGAGCTGGAGATAGTCGGCGGAAAAATCTACGTGGCCAACTCGGGCGGATACATGTTTCCGCACTACGAAAACACTGTTTCGGTAATTGATATTCAGAGCTTTACGGAAATAAAGCGCATTGAAATCGCCATTAACCTGCACCGCCTGACGATCGACAGGTACGGCACTCTCTGGGTAAGCTCGCGGGGCGACTATGAAAAGGTGCCATCGCGCCTGTACTGGATTGATACAAAGACCGATACCTACGGCGGGATGCTGCCCGTTGCCGTGACAGAGATGGCGCTCGACGGCGATTCGCTCTACCTGTACGGCACGGAGTGGAGCAACTACTCATACGATTGGAGCATTACCTTCGGCATTGTTGACGTGGCGAAAAAGGAGATCGTTACCCGCAACTTTCTGGCCGACGGCGAGGAAAGGAAAATTACGATGCCCTACGGGATAATGGTAAACCCCTACAACAAGGACATTTACCTGACCGACGCGGCAAACTACACGTCCTCGGGGGCGCTGCTCTGCTTCGACCGCTACGGCAAAAAGAAGTGGCAGGTGCGGACGGGGGATATTCCGGCGCATTTTGCAATGCTGTATAGGTAAATTTGAGATGCGAAGGGTGAGGAAGGAAAGGAGGAAGGAAAGGTGCGTAGCCTCCCCTTGGTGCGCAGCCCCCACCGTCATTCCCGCGAAAGCGGGAACCTCCTCCCAAAACGTTCCCCACAACGTTAAAAAAGGGAGGTGGGAGGAAAGGGAGGTTCCCGCTTTCGCGGGAATGACGGCGGGAATGACGGGGAAATGACCAAAAAATTAAAAAGGTGGATTATGAATAATCAATACTATGTTTACATATTAGCCAACGCGCACAATACCACGCTGTACATTGGAATGACCAACAACCTTGAGCGAAGGGTATATGAGCACAAAACGCACCTGAATAAAGGGTTTACCCATAAGTACAATGTTGAAAAATTGGTATGGTACGACGTTTTTCCTACCCCCGACAGCGCCATCTTACGGGAAAAGCAGCTGAAGAAATGGAATAGAGCGTGGAAAGAAGAAATGATAAACAAAATGAACCCTGAATGGAAAGACCTGAGCGAGGGATGGTACGAGGGTTTGAGAGAAAAGTGAGTGCTTTGGGAGGAGGTTCCCGCTTTCGCGGGAATGACGGCGAGGAGGAGGTGGGAGGAAGAGGAGGTTCCCGCTTTCGCGGGAATGACGGCGCGAGGGGGGGGGAAAAAAGGAAATAACAATGCATAAGCAACATTTACAACCATTTAAAACATCTAATAAAAAAAATGAAAAGCAAGCAAGTAAACCTGCGCTTTGGTGCAGTAAGCCTTTTAATCGTGCTGGCGGCCATGAGCCGGCTGGCGCCTCACCCGCCCAACTTCTCGCCCGTGGGCGGAATGGCGCTGTTCGGTGCGGCGTACTACAGCAGGCGCTGCTGGGCGTTCGCTATCCCGATACTCGCCATGTGGGTGAGCGACTTGGCGCTGAACAACATAGTGTACGCGCAGTACTTCGACGGGTTTGTGTGGTTTTACAGCGGCGCGCTGTTCACCTACGGCGCGTTTGCCGCCGTGGTGCTGCTGGGGATGCTGACCCTGAAAAAGGTGCGGGTTGGGCGCGTGGCGGCGGCGGCGCTGGGCGCATCGGTCGTGTTTTTTCTGGTCTCCAACTTTGGCGTATGGCTGGCGGCGGGGATGTACCCGCATACGCCGGCCGGGCTGGCGGCCTGCTACGCGGCGGGGATACCGTTTTTCCAAAACACCATAGCCGGCGACTTGGTTTACACCGCCGCAATGTTCGGTGCATTTGAATGGGGCGCGAGGAAGCTCCCGCAGCTGCGGCTGCAAAAAATTTCCCCAAAGTAACAAATTTTTTCCCTAAAACGCCGTTATAAGGAGCGGCGCGGTGCAAGTCCGCAACACGTTCAAAGATGAAAAAGATGACTTTGTTAACGGCAGCCTGCCTCACAGGGATGTGGGCGCTGCTAAGCTGCAACACCCGTGCGCAAAGCGGTACGCTGGTGTTGAACGCAAGCGACACTACCTGCACGGGTAGCAGCCCTTGCCTGAACTGGAAGGATTCCATTACCGGAGTCCCAAACCCTGATTCAAGCCTAAACATAGGTGGCGGCTACTGGAATCAGACTTACACCAACACTACCGGGTTCGGTATCGGTAGCTTTAGGCTCACGCACAGCTCGGGCGCGGGTGAGTACGACTACTGGAGCGGATTTACCTCCGGCTCCAACGGCGACAATCGCAACTATGGCTACGGTGATACCACAGGGCACTCCGGCAGCGTGAACTGGGTGCAAAACCAGTGGGGCGTAATGGCCGGCGGAGGGTTAACTACTCCGCCAGCAAAAGTAAAAGGCCAGCCTTATTTCGTCAGCTATTGGGATTACTATACGGAAGAGTCAGGAACGCACGTGCTGAAAGTGAATCTTGCCGACAACTCCCTGTTTGCACCGCAAGAGGTATGGATTTGTAACCACCCGTGGCCATACTACGGAAATCGCTTTGGCGATGGATTTGCGCGACCGTTGAATAAACCCGGCGATTACTTTATATTAAAAATAGGGGGATTAGATAGCAATGGAAACGATGCTGGTATTTTCATTATTGATACTCTGGCTGTTTATGACCCAAATGCACCTTACGGTGTCCGTCAAGATTCGAATTGGCATGCGAAAGTTTTGGCAGATTATTTTTCAGTTAACCTATCTGCACTCTACTTCACTATGTATTCTACAGACACTTCTGCAAGCTATGGTCCCAATACTGCCGTATATTTTTGTTTGGATAAATTGACAGTAGAAAAAACAGGCGGAGTAGCGTCAACTTCCACCATTGTACGGCAAGCCAAAACAGCTACGCCAAAAGCGGTAGAAGTTAAGGATCATTTCCCGATCGCCTCCTATACCGGTGGCGAAGTCGTTGTGCATGATGCCAAAGGCAAGGTCGCCTTACGTACTACCGTAAAGGCGGGCGAAAAAGTTAACCTGTCGAAATTACCTGCGGGCGAATATCGGTTACGGCATGGACACAAGGCAATTCCTGTTAAAAAAGTAAAGTAGCAACCGTCCCCTTTCCAATAAACCTGACAGATTTCCAAAATCTGTCAGGTTTTAAGAAGGGAAGATTAAAATGAAATAGTAAATGATAAAAATGAATTTTTTGAAACTGATTTTTTTAGTTGCCGTATTAGTATTTTCCCTTGGAAATATACAGGCGCAATGTGACTATTTGGACGATTTTAGTAACATGCCCGGTACGAACACAGTCGCCCCACCTACAGAGTCCAAACTAATCAGTCCGAATAATTGGGTTGGATACAATGTTGCCCTTTTGAGTGGAACAACTGTAACTAATTTCGGGTCAACAGATGTAAACGGATGGCTGTTGCGCGGTAGTACACAAACGCCGGGATCTCTTGTTTCGCCTGTTCTGCCTTATGGCTGTGATTCCCTATCTTTCAAATGTCTTGCTCGTGTAGCAGGAGGAAGTAACAGAAAAATAAAGTTAAAAATAGAAATAATACAAAATGATATTCCCGCATGGACAGAGACTTACGAAACTACTAGTAGTACCGGTAATGTTACTGTAACATATAATAATACTACAGATTTGAATATCATCGGAGATTATACCATACGTATCACAAATTTGTGTCCCGACAATATTTCAGATGCTCGAGTAACTAATAATTATCTGATTTGGAATATCTGTATTACCGCCAACCCCACCTCCCTTTCCGCTCCTGCTGTAAGTCTTAGCGGAGAACATCCGCGTACGGAGGGCAACTATTGGGATGCAACTACGGTAAGTCTCTCTCACGAGCTGCCGAACACCACCACCATCTACTACACCACCGACAACTCTACGCCCGACCCTATCTACGACTCGCTGCGCTACACCGCGCCGTTTGAGGTTACAAAAACCACGCAGGTGAAGGCCATTGCCGTGCGCGGAGCGCTGACCAGCGAGGTTACGGACAGCACGGTAGCGGTTGCGGCAACCACCTTTAGCTTTGTTGTTCCCAAAGAGGCAACGGTGTTTGTGGGCGCAAAAGACCAGGGGGTGGAGGTAGCCGGAAACTACCTGCAAATGCACTATGTACCCTTCACCGAAAAGCCGCCTGCCTACACGGTGGATACCCTTGCGGGGGGCGCGAAGAAGCAGGTGTTCTACGGCGTGGGCGGCGCTCACAACTACCGCGTGAGCATGGACGGCAAGCTTACCCACGTGGGGCTGTTTACCCCCAACGCTACCTCCAAAACGCTTGAGGTAACGCAGGCGCAGCTCGATTTGCACAGCCCCAACGCAGTAGATCACGATGTGAACAGCCTCAACGGCTACAACCACTCGGACGTTTACCTCAACATCAACGCGGCGGGGCACCTCCGCATGGCGAAGGACAGCACGTTTTACCTGATGAACATCCGCGTGTGGCAGGCCCTCAACAGCACCGTGGCGAACTACTTCATAGAGCCTGACTTCCACCACTACGTCACCAACGAGGCGGGCGAGGAGGACAACAGCGTGGTAACCCTCTCCGCCGACGGTACGCTAACCGCCGTGGGCGCGGGCACGGCCATAGTGCGCGTTACCTACGACGCTATGGCGTGGGGCGAAAGTGCAATCCTTTACAGCGCCCTGTGGCCCGAGAACACCGGTGTGTTTGTGGTAACGGTGAGCGACGCGCCCGATGCGCCCGCCACCGGCATAAGCAGCAACATGCACATCGGCGAGTACTGGAACACCGCCGAGGGCGTTGACAAGGAGAATACCCTCATCGACGCGGAGGGCGACATCCTCTACTACCCTGC
>JAISAC010000052.1 GCA_031266935.1 Prevotellaceae bacterium | reverse complement strand
CACACACACCCACACACTCACACACACACCCACACACACACACACACACACACACACACACACACACACACACACACACACACACACACACACACACACACACACACACACACACATCCGTCAATAACTTGCAATAGTAGCAGCTTTTTTTCAGATTTCCAAGCATCCCATACATCCCATTTCTCATACTTTACCGCTCCCCTAACGCGAAGAAACTCAAAACCGGCTTCCCAAATATCGGGCAAAATATACTCATACCACCAGCATTTACTCCTACCTTTCGGCAGGTCTCCACCGGAAGCACCCTCCTGTTCTCGTGGGCAAAATCGCCCTTTTCGCATCACCTGACGCTGCATTTCTTGGTATTTTTTTAATGTTTATAATATTTTTTCACAGCTAAAATCAAAACACATGAAGCATACTAATTTTTTGCGAATTTTTGCGTTCGCTGCGCCGCTCGGCAGCGTAGCTACAGCTACAGCTACAGCGATGGCTGCCGCAACGTTGACTGTATTAATCCAGCTATCAACTTTTAATAAACCCCTAACTTTATGAATGATTCGATGAGTAAAAAACGAGCAATCGTATGGAGCCGTTTATTGCTGCTTTTGGCGTCGCTGCTGCTGCTGACGCCCGAGGTGTTGACGGCTCAAGTACAGGCCGGTGAAAGCATAAGAGCTACCGGCAGGGTTTTGGACGAGGCAGGCGAACCGGTTGTCGGCGCGACTGTTGTTCAAAAAGGCGGCACTGTGGGAGTTTCTACGGATGCAGCGGGAAATTTCGGCATAGAGCTTCCGCGCGGCGCTGCTATTGTAATCAGCTTCCTGGGCTTTGAGGCAAGGGAGGTTACGGCAACGGATCAGCCGATGACGGTTATTTTGGGAAAAGGCTCGCAAGCGCTGGACGACGTTATCGTGATTGGGTATGGCACCACCACGCGGCGCCGTACGGTGGGCGCGGTGGATCAGGTGAAGGCCGAGGCCATTGCCAACCGCCCGGTAGCGAACTTGGCGCAGGCGCTGCAGGGCGCTTCGCCGGGGCTGATTATCCAGCAGCGCAGCAACAACCCCAACGACCAGCAGACGAACATCAACATCCGCGGCGTGGGCACCATGAACAACAACGACCCGCTGATTGTGATTGACGGGCTGGTGTCCGACAACGCCAGCTTCAATAAGCTGAACCCAAACGACATTGAAAGCGTGTCGGTGCTGAAGGATGCGGGTACCGCCGCCATTTACGGGTCGCGGGGCGCCAACGGCGTGCTGCTGGTGTCCACCAAAAAGGGACAGAAAAATCAGGCGCCGGTGGTGCAGGTGAGCACGATGGCGGGGTGGGAGCACCCCGAATTTCTATTCAAGAAAACGGAAGGCTACCAGAATGCCACGCTGAAAAACGTGGCGCGGGTGAACGCCGGGCTTGACCCCGAATTTACCGCCGCGCAGATACGCGACCTTTACGAGCACGGCAACGGCGAGCAGCTGGAGAATACCATTCTGAAAGATGGCTTCCAGCAGACCTACAACGTAAGCGTAGCGGGCGGCAGCGAACATTCTACCTACATGGTGTCGGCGGGCTACTTTAATCAGGAGAGCAACTATGTGGGTCCCGATTTCGGCATTGAGCGCATCAACTTCCGCACGAACCTGACCACCGAGTACAAGCGGTTGAAGCTGACGGCGCTGATGAGCTATACGCGGAATAATGACAAGAGCACTTCGGGGAACTTCGGCAACATCGCGGCTAACGTTACCCGCGTCCCGTCGTACTACTACTACCGGTCAAAAGACCCCGAAACGGGAAAATACCTGACCAACGGCGTTGTAGCGGATCAGTCCCCGCTGGGCGACTTGGAAACAGGAGGATTCACCCTGCACGACAACGACTACGTGAATACCAACGTGGGTGTGGACTTGAAAATTATCGACGGGTTGAAGCTGCGGGGTGTGCTGGGCGCCGATGTGTTCCGCAACCACCGCTATATCCGCCGGCTGCCGGTAGAAATATACAATTACCAGAATTTAAACAGCACGCCAACCATCATGAACTCCAACCATGAGACCGAAGACTGGAACGAGCAGGTTTACTTGGTCAACATGCAGCTGATGGCCGATTACGATAAATATTTCGGCAAGCACCACGTTACGGCTATGGTGGGCGCGTCGAACGAATCGTATACGTCTGCCAAGAACGGCAATAAGATTTTGTTCACCGATGTAGACCTCGGCATTGCCGCCGACGGCTCCGAAGTCAAGGTAGCCGACCAGGCCGTAACGCCGGGAAACACCAACAAGACAAGCATTACCTCCGTGTTTGGCCGCGCAGGCTACGACTACGGCGACCGGTATTACGCCGAGGCGTCGTTCCGCTACGACGGCTCGTCGAAATTTGAAAAAGCGTTCCGCTGGGGATTCTTCCCTTCGCTCTCTGCCGGATGGCGCGTGGCGCAGGAAGCCTTTATGGATTCCTACCGCGATAATGTGGGCGACCTGAAAGTGCGCTTCTCCTACGGTACGCTGGGAAATCAAAATGTGGACTCGTACCAGTACATGACCACCTACCAGATTTACTCCGACACCTACGCCTTTGATAACGCCATAGTGGGCGGCGCAGGCTTTAAGGCCGCTTCCGAAAACCTGCAGTGGGAGGTGTCGCGCACGTTTAACATCGGGCTTGACGCGTCGTTCCTTAACGACAAGCTGACGCTGGGGGTTGACGTTTTTAACAAGAACACCGACCACATCTTAGTTGCGCCGCAGGTGCCCGACATTTACGGCACCGACCCGCAGAACTACAACGCCGGCGAAATGCGCACGCAGGGATGGGAAGTTACGCTGGCCTACCGCCTCAAAACAGGCAGCGTCAACCACAGCTTCGCGTTCAACATGGGCGATTCGTGGAATGAAGTAGTCAGCTTTGAAGGATATGAGTCGTTTCATAACAATGACGAAATGCGGCTTATTCTGCGGGAAGGATTACCGCTCCGGTCGTACTACGCCTACAAAACCGACGGGTTTTTCCAAACGCAGGCCGAAATAGACAGCTGGGCAACGCTGGCGGGGGTAACCTACCAGCTGGGCGACACGAAGTATGTAGACCGTAACGGCGACGGCGTTATCAACGACAACGACTGGTTCTACCTCGGCAATGCCTTCCCCCGCTACACGTTCGGCTTTAACTACGGCTTGGAATGGAAAGGGATTGATTTTAGCCTGTTCCTGCAAGGCGTGCTGAAGCGCGACATGCTTCTGCGCGGCGAGCTGGTGGAGCCTTTCCACGGCAACTACGGATTTGCCATTTACGAGCACCAGCTTGATTACTGGACGCCCACCAATACCAACGCCCGCTATCCGCGCTTAGCCAAGAATGCCTATAGCTTTACCACGCCGTCGGACCTCTTTATTTATGACGGCGCTTACCTGCGCGTAAAGAATATCGTGCTGGGCTACACCCTGCCGGAATCGCTCAGCAAGAGAATAGGCATTGGCAAAGCGCGTATTTACGTCAATGCACAAAATCTCTTTACGTTCAGCAATATGTCGTTTGTTGACCCCGAATCGTCGGAGTTCAACAGTAGCATGAGGAATAATGAGGGTAATCTTCCCGGCGCGAACAGCGCCCGCAACTACCCGTCGCTGAAGTATTACGGTATGGGATTGGATTTAACTTTTTAATTTGGGAGAATAAATTATGAAAAAAATAACGAAATATTTTTCTTTGATGCTCCTCTGCATGTTTATGCAGGCATGTAACAGCCTCGACCAGCTGCCGGTCAACCAGCTTACCGACGAGGTGTTCTGGTCGTCGTTAGACCGGGCAAACATGATGCTCAATATGGGCTACAGCCAAATGTATAACAGGGACAAGCTGTGGCAGGACGAGGCGCTCAGCGACAACCTTATCGAAGCGCGCGGCGGGTCTGATGCAACGTACATTCGCAAAGGGCAGGCCAACTCCAGCACCCCGCTTTTCCAAAGCGAATGGAAATGGTGCTTCCAGGGAATTAAAACCTCCAACATATTTATCGACCACGTGGACTTTATACCCGATGCAGAGCCGGCTGTGAAAGCCTCGCTGGTGGCGCAGGCACGGTTTATCCGCGCCTACCTGTACTTCCGCCTGTCGAACTTTTACGGCGATATTCCATTCTTCCTGGGCGACATCACCATGACGGAGTCGAAGGCCATGACAAGGACGGCGCGGGCAACGGTGCTCGCCACCCTGCATCAGGAGCTGGACGATATTATCCCGCAGCTGCCGAAGAAAGAAGACCTGAGCGCCGCCGAGCGCGGGCGCATTACCAAAGCCGCGGCGGTGATGCTCAAAGCGCGCATTTACCTCATGCAGGGCGATATGGAAAACGTGAAAAAATACTGCGGATACCTGATAGACAATCAGGATGAATATGGGCGCTACAGCCTTTTCACCACCGCTACCGCCAGCTATTCGGCCTACGAAAACCTCTTCGTGTCGGCGTATGAATACAACGACGAGGTGATTCTCGACTACACCTACGTGCCGCTTACCAGAACATGGGATAATTTTATCGACATGGTGCCCCAGTCGGTGCCCAGCTCGCGGGTAGCCGGCCGTGTGCCCACGCAATCGCTCGTGGAATCCTACATCACCACAAACGGATTGCCGGTGCGCAGCGCCAATACCAAGCCCACTCCTTACGCTTCCGACCCTTCCTACAACGAGAATAGCCCGTATGCAAACCGCGACCCGCGCTTAGCGGCTACCGTGATTTACGACGGCGCCAAGTGGAAAGATAAAAGTGCGACCGGAGTTTATACGGAATTGACCATAGACACCAAATCGGGAATAGATGCATACGGCGCCGAGAATGCAACGCAGTCGGGCTACTACGTGCGCAAGCTCTTTGACCCCGACCACGAAGTGGATTTGAAGATGAGCAACAACATCATTATGATGCGCTACGCCGATGTGCTGCTCATGTACGCCGAAGCCTGCGAGAGAACCGGTACGTTCACCGAAGAGGTATGGAACAACACCATCCGGCCGATACGCGCACGGGCGGGCTTTACGCTTGCCGAGGCGCTGGATTACCCTGCTGCCAACGCTGCCAACCTGCGCGAAATTATCCGGCGCGAACGCCGCTGCGAGCTGGCCTGCGAAGGGCTTCGCTACTACGACTTAATCCGCTGGGACGGGCTTGAATCGGCCGGCAACCTCCTCAGCGGCGTGGTGTACGGCGCAAAGCTGACGCCCCAATCCGATTACATCAAGGTGGAAACCTACAGCTATACGCCGGGCAGGGACGAATGGTGGTCGCTGCCGCAGCACGACATGGACCAGATTCCTACCTTGCGGCCAAACAACCCGAATTATTAACTTAATTTGCAATTTTGACATGAAAAAAAATTTTAGCATAATCACAAGTTTTTGCCTGCTCGGTGCGCTTGCTTCCTGCACCGAAAATATGGCGTACAAGGATGGGGAAGTCATTGCCTCCGGCGGCCCCTCCGTGCCGGCAAGCGGCTACTATTTGGAGCTGCAGAGCGGCGCAGACGTCTCCGCTGCTTTCAGCTGGCTCCCCGGCGCCTGCGCAGACGGCTACCCCGTGCAGTACGAATTGCTGTTTTTTGACCGGCTTTCGGGCGGACAGGAGATAGGGCGCGTGGAAGCTGGGTTCAAAACGTCGGTAAGCATTTCGCATAAGCAGCTCAACAGCATCGCCGGCAACGCCGGCATTGAACCCAACCGCACGGGTGCGCTCTACTGGACGTTGAGCGCGTCGCGCGGCACGAGCGAGGCGGTTTCGGCGCAGCGATACCAGATAGACATTAAGCGCCTGCTCGGATTTACCTACATCCCGCCGGTGCTTTACTTGGTGGGCGCCGCTACCGAAGGCGGCACAAACCCTGCCGAGGCGGTACCTTTCAGGACAACCGGCGACGGCGAGTACGAAATTTACACCCGGTTCACCGCCGGAGAATACCTGATTGTGGACGACCCGCAAAATCCGGAACATTCCTACGCCATTCAGGGCGCTCAGGCTATTGAAACCGCTTCGGCGGTAACGGCGCCGGCTGCCGGCATCTACCGCATTACGATGGACTTTAACGTGAAGGCGGCGGTTTTGGAGCAGATTACGAGCGTGAGCCACTATTTTTGCACCGAAAATCTACCTACACCGATGGAGTACGCGGGGCGGGGCGTATGGATGTTGCGAGACCATTACCTCGACGCCAATGGCTACTGGGATGTTGACCCTCCCGGCTCAAAAGACGACCGCTACCAGTTCCGCGCCAAATTTGCCGGAAACGTGGAAGAATGTTGGGGACCGGTAAATGGTAATGAAGACGGCAAGCCCTCCTCTAATGACCCCGCCAACGAGTATTTCCGCTTTAAGATTTATAAGATAGGGGCATTCGACCAGTGGGGGCCAAAGTTCAAATACCATGCATCGGTGTGCGAAAAAACCGTAGATATCTACGTGGATATGGGCGCCGAATATCCTACGCATAAATTTGTACTAAAATAAAATAATATAAAAGGATAAGAAATATGAAAACATTTTTCAAAACAGTATTTATTACGTTAGCGCTGGCGGGCGCTGCGTTGACGGGCTGTAAGGACGATATGGAATACAGCAATGGCAACGTGGCCTCCGCTACACCTGTTTGGCCGGAAGACGGGTCAAAGGTGGAATTATTCAACTCCAGCGTGGCTACCCTTGATTTTCAGTGGGAAGCAGCCAACACCGCAGGAGCGCCCTACTACCAGGTTGTATTTTATGCCGGCGACCGCGCAACGGAAGTTTACCGCATAGCGCCTGCCGAAAGGCAGCTGCAGGTATCGGTGCCGCATAGAACGCTCAATGTGGTGGCGGGATTGGCCGGTATTGCCCCCAACGCTTCGGGCGATGTGTACTGGGCGGTAGCCTCCGTGAAAGGAACGGTAGAGGATATTTCGGAAACCAGAAAGCTCACCCTGCAATCCTATCAGGCATTCGACGATTTGCCGGCTAACCTGTACGTAGCCGGTGCGGGCGCCGAAGGAGGTACCAACGTAGCCGCAGCGCCCCAGTTCAGGGAAACCGGCAAAGGTGTGTACGAAGCATACACGGAGCTTCTGGCCGGCGGAGAATTTTACTTTACCAACAGGAATACGCCCGGCGACGGCCGTATCTTTACGGTAGCCGACAGCTTTTTGGTGGAAGCCGACGGCGCCCCGGCTACCCCGCTGACGGTAGCTGCGTCCGGCGTGTACGCCATTACGCTTAACTTTGTCACGGCAGAAGCGGCCATAACCCCTGTTACGGATGTGCGCTATTTTGCCCCTGATGCCGATACCTCCATGTCGATGAATTATGACGGGTACGGTAAATGGTCGCTGCACGTAACGCTCGGAAACCTTACAAGCGACAACAACCGGTATAAATTCTTAGCCAACGTGGGGGGTACCGACCGCTCATGGGGATGCAGCGCACCGGGTGGACAAGGCAATCCGCCGCAAATACTGGAAGGCGACTATTTCTACGTGTATCAAAATGCCCACAGCGCCGCCGATGCTGCCGAGCGGGCGCGCTACGCTTACCGGCACATGCTCGAGCTGAGCAATCAGGAGGTAGACCTTATTCTCGACATGTCGTCGAGTAACGACCACTACGCCCATGTGGTGGATGCAGGCGACCTGACGGTGTATCCGGTGGAGCAGCTCAACGAACCGGCCGCCGATGCTTCGGTAGCCTTGAGCAAAGTGGCCGGCTCGTCATTGAGCTTCTCGTGGCAGCCGTCGTCCGGCACCGGCCCAACGCCGAAATATACGCTGGTATTTTACAGCGATGCCGAAGGAGCAAATGAAGTAGGCTCGGCGCCTGCGGAAAACAACGGCTATGACGCTACGGCCACCGTGCTGCACAGCGCTATGGAGCCCATTGCCGCCGCCGCCGGTATCTCGCCGGAAGGCACCGGCGAGCTGTGGTGGAGCGTACGCACTACGGTGCTTGCCCAGTCGGAAATGGCAGCTACCCCGCCCCGCAAGCTGACCGTAACCCGCTTGCCGGGCATACCCGCTGCCATGTACATTACCGGAGCGGCTTCCGAAGGCGGAGTTACGCTGAGCGATGCGCTGGCGATGAAAAAGACGTCCGACGGCGTATTCGAAATTTATACCCAGCTCGCCACCGGCGACTACTCCTTTGTAGATGGCAATACCGGTACGCCGCGGCAATTCTCGGTGAGCGGCGGAACAGCAATCGTTGAAGGCGGCGCCACTTCGGCAACCGCCGGAATATACAAGATAGAGCTGAACTTCAATGCCAATGAAGCCGTTTACACGGAAATTTTGAGCGTGAACCATTGGCTTTGCCACAAATCGGAGCTTACGCCGATGGAATATAACGGTCACGGAACTTGGATATTGAGGAACAAATTCCTGGATCCGACGTTTATCGGAAATTGGGGTAACGGTGGCGCCATAGACAATCGCTACCAGCTCCGCGCCAAATTTGCCGAAACCGTGGATGAATGTTGGGGACCGGTAAATAGCAGCGAAGACGGCGCGCCTTCTTCCATTGACCCCACCAACACCTATTTCTTCCTTAAGTCCTATACAGCATTTGACCAATGGGGGCCGAAGTTTAAGTATCATGCATCGGTATACGGAAAATTTGTAGATATTTATGTGGATATGAATGCCGAAAATCCTACGCACAGGTTTGAGATAAAAGAAGTCGATATGACCGCGCATCCGGTGGAGCAGCTCAGCGCACCGGCCGATAACGCTTCGGTAACCTTGAACAAAACGGATGGCTTGACGTTTTCATGGCAGCAACCGTCATCCTCCGGTACCCTGATACCGAAATATACCGTTGTGTTCTACAGCGACGCCACCGGAACAACCGAAATAGGTACGGCGCCTGCGGATGGCAATAGCGAAGCGGCTACGGCCACCGTGCCGCACAGCGCTATAGAGAACTTTGCCGCCGCCGCCAACATTCCGGCAGCAGGTACCGGCGATATATGGTGGAGCGTACGCACTACCGTACTCACGCAGTCGGCTATGGCAGCTGCCTCGCCGCGCAAGCTGACGGTTACCCGCCTGTCGGGCATACCCGATGCGGTGTACATCACCGGCGCAGCTTCAGAGGGCGGAGCCACGCTGGGCAGCGCGCTGCCGATGAAAAGAACGGCAGCCGGCGTATTTGAAATCTATACCAAGCTGACCACCGGCGCCTACTCTTTCGTAGATGGCAACACCGGTACGCCGCAGCAATTCTCGCTGAACGGAGCCGAAATCGTTGAAGACGGCACCATTTCGGCAACCGCCGGAATTTACAAGATTGTGCTGGATTTCAATGCCAAAGTGGCGACTTATAGAGAAATCACTAAGGTAGAATTTTTCCACCCGTGGGGAGGGCAAAGGGTTACATTAACTTATACTTCGAATGGGGTATGGGCGGGAAGTACAACATCCACCAGTGGCTGGTGGAGCGATGAACGCTATAGATTTAAAGTAACCGACAATGTAGAGATAAGAGAGTGGTATGGCATCGAGTCCCGTAATTCCCCACCTACAGGGAACCCGGATTTTTATTATATGAAAGAAGGTTTGGTTGATGCTACCGGAAACACCGAATGGATGTCAGATAATATGGATAACAATATGTGGAAAATTCCGGATAGCTGCGCACCATGGGATAGCCACTCCTATAATATCACATTCTCGGTAAAGGCAGATGAGCCATATACCCACATGATAACATGTAATTAATTTTAAATTAAACAATCATATTATGAAAAATGTACTATTGATTTTAACCGCAGCGCTGCTTGCCGCCGGGTGCGGAAAGGTGGATGACACATACTACGAACGGACGCCCTCCTCGTCGGGTGAGGACGGTGATTACGCACCCATCAATAAAACCTACTGGGGGCAGGCAGCCGATAGCGCTACCGGTGCGTTGATAGATAATTTCTGGAACGAAACCAATAATTATTTTTATATGGATTTTGTTCCTCCCGCAGCGCACCCTGGCGGGTTCCAGTATTGGCCGCAGGCCCATGCCATGGACGTGGTGGTTGACGCGTATGTCCGTACGCAGGATGCGGCGTATTTAGCCTACTACGACCAGTGGTTTGACGGCGTAAAGGAAGGAAATCAGACAGCGTACGGCGCTGCCAGCGCCAACTATCGGAATAACTTTATTGACGATATGGCGTGGATTGTGTTAACCATGCTGCGCATGTATGAAACCCATCCTGAGCATCCGGCAGCGTACCTGACTACCGCCGAGCAAATTTACAGCGACTGGATTCTCACGGAATGGACGGAAATCCCTTGCGGCGGCGGCTTGAAATGGCAACACTCAGACGGCGTTACTTCAGGAAAAAATGCCTGCACCAACTGCCCGGCAGCTATTATAGCCGGCCGTCTCGCCGGCTTCTACAAGGCTTTGGGCGATAACGACAAATCGGCTAAGTACCTTGCCGACGCCCAGCGGCTATACCATTGGATTAGAAGCATGCTCTACGACAGCCGGACAAAAATACTTTACGGCGGTGTAGATGTGAAAAATGGCGTGGAAACGAGAAGCACTACCTCCCTGTCGTACGAAGTGGGTACGGCGCTCGGAGCAGCCCACGAGCTGTATAAGCTCACCGGCGAGCAGCATTTCCTCACCGATGCGGTAGAAATGACCAACAAAGCCACCACCGACGGCATGCCGATGGATAACGCCACCGGCTGCCTGCGTAGCGAAGGGCCGGGAAATGGCGATGGCGGGCTGTTCAAAGGCATATTCATCCGCTACTTCGTGAAGCTCATTAACGACTCCAACGTGGATAAGGCAAAACGGCGGCAGTTCTACTGCTTTATGGTGCACAACGCCACCACGCTGTGGACGAGCGGCACGAACCAAGACGGCAGCTATGCGTCCATGTTCGGGCCTGATTGGGCTACCCCAATTCCGCAATCGGGTGCAGTGGGGCTGCAAGGCCATGTGTCGGGTTGCATGTTGATAGAAGCCATGAGCGCGCTGAACCCGGTGGAATAAACGGCGCCGGACAGGAGAAAAAACAAGGCTGCCTGTGCTCAGGCAGCCTTGTTTTGAACATCAAAGCAGCTTATGCGCTGTACAGGTTAATTGGTTAGTGTGCCAAAAATGATTTTATTGCAACGGCACAAGCATCTATTGAACATAAACTCTAATGATTACTCTTTCTCGAACTCAACTTTCATGCTTGACGCTTACTTTGAGCAAAGGTAATACTTATTTTTGATGGTATTTATGTTTATTGATATAACTTTTGTGCGCGGGCTATTTTTATGTATTCTCCGTTACCTAAAAACTCTACAAAATGAGGTAATTAGGTTAATGAGGTTAATGCACATCGTTGCATTCTTTGCTACTGAGGTTGTTTTGTAAGAAAAATTAGGTAAAGATGAGGTTGAACTCTCAAAAGAACCTTATCTTCAACCTAATTTTTCTTACAAAACAACCTCAGCAGCAATAAATTACAAATATATCCCTAACCTCATTACCTTATTTTTTTAAGGGAATTGAGTTTTTAGGAACTTCCATAAAAAAGTTGCATAATGATAGAAAATATTCTACCTTTGCATTTGTTATAATATACCAATAAATGAAATATTCGGAATTTCATAGGAAGCTCCTAAAAAATGGATGGAAATTTTTGAGGGCAGAAGGAAGTCATTACTTTTACGAGAAAGATGGCAAAGAATCACCTCCTGTCCCTTTTCATGGGTCAAAAGAAATAGGAGAGGGGCTAAGAAAAAAAATAATTAAAGAATTGGGACTTACAAAGTGAAGAAAAGAATATGAAAAAGTTAAAAGTTATAATCGAAAAAAGCGCCGATTACTATGATGCTTACGCCCGAAATTGCGAAGGTATTTATGGTGCAGGTAAAACAGCAGAAGCGGCAAAAGAAAATCTTATGAAAGGATTGCAACTGTATATCAACAATGCTAAAGATCTACCTGATATTCTAAAAGGCCAATATCAAATTGAATATACTTATGATATACAGTCATTTCTTAATTATTATGCAAAAATATTAAGCAAGTCGGGGTTGGAAAAAGTTACCGGAATAAATCAAAAACAATTAGGACATTACGCCAATGGCAATAGGGTTCCCAGAATGGAAACAGTGAGAAAAATAGAATCTTCTTTGCAAGATTTGGGCAAAGAATTATGCCAAGTACATTTTTGTAGTTAACTTCTAAATAAAAAAAAACATGAAAAGAACAAATAAATTTTCTCTGTGGCCGGTGGGTATGTTCCTGCTGGCGGGGGCTGTCGCCTGCTCGCCGGCGCAGAAGCGCCTCACCGATTACGCCAATCCCTTGTTCGGCACCACCACGCTGTGGGACAGCGTTGACATTGGCTACACGCCTACCCACCGGACGTGGGGTGCCGAAGTCTTTCCCGGCGCCTCGCTGCCCAACGCTATGGTGCAGGTAAGCCCTGTAACCAAATTCCACAGCGGGTCGGGCTACCAGTACGAGGATACCGTCATCTACGGCTTTACGCACACCAACAAAGGCCACTGGAACCTGTGCCACGTGCCCCTGTTGCCCGTAACAGGCGACGTTTCACCCGACGATTACTGTTCACCCTTTAGCCACGACAATGAAGAAGCGCATCCGGGCTACTACCGCGTGTTGCTCGAACGCTACGGCATCGACGCCGAAGTGACCGCTACCCTGCGGTGCGCCTACCACCGCTACACCTACCCGGCAGGGCAGGAAAAGAAAGTGCTGGCCGACCTTTCGCGTTCAAACGAAAGGGTGCGGGACTGGCACATTGCGCAGGAAAGCGAGCGGGTTTTTACGGGCTTTCAGCATGCCGGCGAAAAAATATACTTTTACGCCGTGTCCAACTACGACATAAAGGCGATTGACTCGCTGCGCCACGAGCGGCGGGTAGCGCCGGTGCTGTGTTTTGCGGAGAAAGGAAAAAACGTTCCGCTGGAGCTGAAAATCGGATTTTCGTTCGTGAGCATGGAGAATGCAAAGGAAAACCTCGCCAAAGAAATGGAGGCGAAAAGTTTTGCCGCTGTGCGCACCGAAGCCACCGGCACGTGGGAAGGCCTGCTGTCGAAAATACAGGTGTGGGGCGGCAGCGAGCGCCAACGCACCATCTTCTATTCTTCGCTCTACCGTGCGTTCCTCTGGCCGGCGTTGCGCAGCGATGCCAACGGCGATTTTACGGACGTCCACGGTGCGGTAACAAACAATGGCTTCCGCTACTACACCGACCCGTCGTTCTGGGACGACCACCGGAATAAGCTGGTGCTGCTGGACATGCTGTCGCCCTCGGTGGCGGTTGACGTCATTCACTCCATCACCGATAGGGGCGGGAAGACCGGCTTTATGCCCACCTTCTTTCATGGCGACCATGCCGCTGTATTCGTGGCAGGCGCTTACCTGCGGGGCTTGCGGGGCTTTGACCTCGACAGCGCCTACCATTTGCTGCTGCGGAATGCGACCATCGAAAGCCGTAGCCGTCCGCACCTGAACGAGTACATGGCAAAAGGCTACATTTCGGAGCCTGACATTGCGCAGCCCAACACCGAAACCGTAGCGCGCGCCGGCGTTACGAAAACTCTCGAATATGCCTACGACGACTATGCGGTGGCCTTACTGGCAAAAGCCTTGAACGATGATGCGAGCTACGCCATGCTGATGCGCCGCACCGGCAACTACAAAAACCTCTTTGACCCCGCCACCGGCTTGATGCGCGGACGTTTGGAAAACGGCGAGTGGGTGAAAAATTTTGATCCGTATTATCCCTACTACGAATACATGTACCGCGAGGCAACCGCCTGGCAATCGTCATTCTATGCGCCCCACGATACGGAGGGCCTGATAGGGCTGTACAGTAGCCGTAGCGAGTTTGAAAGCAAGCTGGACTCCCTGTTCACTATCCCCTGGAAAGGCTATGAAGCCTACAACTTCTCCGGCTTCATCGGGCAATACTGCCACGGCAATCAGCCCGACCATAATTTCCCTTACCTGTACTACTTTGTCGGCAAGCAGGAAAAGTCGCAGGCCATACTCGACACGCTGATGAACCATTTCTACGGCATGGGCAAGGAAGGTCTGGCGCTGGCGGGAATGGACGATGCGGGGGAAATGTCGTCGTGGTACGTGTTCAACGCCATTGGCCTCTACCCCTTCTCGCCGGCCGACGAGGACTACATCGTGTCCGTTCCCCTGTTCGACAAGGTGGCGGTTACGCTCGGCGATAATTCCCGCTTCACCATCCGGAAACAAAACCACGGACGGAAAATAGCCAACATCTCCTACGCCGAACAGAAAATAAACGGATGGTTTATTTCGCATACGGCGTTGACACAGGGAAAAGAATTGCTGATAACGACAGACGGAGCGCGGTAAACGAAGAATAGAGTTAGATAAGATTTTTTTTCAGCACGTGGCTGATGGCGTATAAGGGAATAACTTTAATGGCGCCATACTGCGCAAAATTTTCGAGCGAAGTGCGAATGCCGCAGGCTATGCTTTTTTCTTTCAGAAACAGGTGCAAGCTCTGCATAGCGCCGGTAGCGCCCGATTTTACCTCAATGGGAACGATGGCCTCATTTTTTTGGATTACATAATCCACTTCGGCAAGGCTGCCCGGTTTTTCGCGTTGCCAATAGTAGAGACCTTGTTGTGTGTAACAGGAACTTGCCTTTAATAATTCCAAGCCAACAAAAAGTTCAGCAATACTCCCTTTGTTTACAAAATTAAAATCGCTGTTCAACAATATGTCTGACAGCTGCAGATTTTGTAACCGTTGTAAAATTCCGGTATCAAGCAACAGCATTTTTTGTTTTTGAGGATTGATTTGGGCGCCCAAAGGGATGCCGGTGGCCGCCGTGTGTACAACCGGAATAACCAAACCTGCCATTTTAAGGGTTTCCAAAGCCTGTTTCAGTTGATAATGCGAATACTCCTGCCCTGATTTTGAGAATACAAATTTTTTTCCAACTTGCTTGCTCACCATATCAAAAACCGTGGAGATTTGCAATGGCAAAATACGTTGTTTATATTTAG
>JAISAC010000051.1 GCA_031266935.1 Prevotellaceae bacterium | reverse complement strand
TACATCCACATTGGCGGCGACGAAGCCCCCAAGCGCCGCTGGGAGCGCTGCCACGCCTGCCAGGAAAGGATAAAGAAGGAGGGCCTGAAGGATGAGCACGAGCTGCAATCCTACTTCATTACCCGAATTGAAAAATTTCTTGCCGCCAAAGGCAAGAAAATCATAGGCTGGGACGAAATTCTGGAGGGCGGCATTACGCCAAGCGCTACCGTCATGTACTGGCGCTCGTGGGGAAGCGATACGGCTATCGTTAACGCCATTCGCCACGGCAACAACGTTATCATGACGCCCAGCTCACACGCCTACCTCGACCACTATCAGGCAAACCCCAAAACAGAGCCTCACACCATATGCTGCTACCTGCCGATATGGAGGGTATATGAGTACGAGCCTGCGCCGGCAAGCCTGACACCGGAGGAAGCCAAGCGCGTGCTGGGCTTTCAGGGTAACGTGTGGACAGAGTACATGGCCAACTTCGACCGCGTACTCTACATGGCGTATCCACGCGCCGCTGCCATTGCCGAAGTCGGATGGTCGCCAAAAGGAAAGCGAAATTACGACAACTTCCAGGAGCGCCTGATGCAGCTGATGCAGCGCTACGACGCTATGGGTATTAACTACAACCGCACGTTCCTCTCCGAGGACAGAGCGGCGAAGTACTAACTATTTTTTTTTCATAACGCTATTTTTTTTCACAAACATTTTAAACTAACAACACAAATGAAACACACAAAATTCACCGCAGCTGCATTGAGCCTGTTGTTAACCGGCACAATGCTCAACTCTTGCCAAAAAGGCAACGTAATCACAGTGGCAGAGCCGGCGCGCCCTGCCGGACAAACCGACGTCCTCCAGCTGACGTGCGACCCGATACCAACCGTTCGCGTTGGGTTTATTGGCCTGGGCATGAGAGGCCCGGGTGCCGTTAACCGCTTTACCTACATCGAAGGAGTAGAAATAAAAGCGATCTGTGACTTGGAGCAGTACAACCTCGACAGAGTTCAGGAGAGCTTGGCCAAAAAGAACTTGCCCAAAGCCGACGAGTACATCGGCGAGGAGGCGTGGAAGCAGGTTTGCGACAGGGACGACATTGACCTCATCTACGTCTGCACCCACTGGAAGCTGCATACGCCTATTGCAGTTTACGCTATGGAGCACGGCAAGCACGTAGCTATTGAGGTGCCCGCCGCGCGCACCCTCGACGAGTGCTGGCAGCTGGTCAACACCGCCGAAAAAACCCGCAAGCACTGCATGCAGCTGGAAAACTGCTGCTACGACTTCTTCGAAATGGCAACGCTGAACATGGCGCAGCAAGGCGTACTCGGAGATGTAGTGCACGTAGAGGGCGCTTACATCCACGACTTGAGAGACCTCAACTTCAACGAGCGGCTAAACTCCACAGAATCCTACCAGCCGGGAGAGGGGAAAGTCGGCGAGAGCGAAAAGGTAAAGCGCCCCGGCCTGAAAGGCTACTGGGACTACTGGCGCCTGAAGGAAAACATTGAGGGTAACGGCAACCTTTACCCGACCCACGGCTTAGGCCCCATCTGCCAAATCCTGAACATCCACCGCGGCGACAAGATGGAGTATCTGGTTTCGCTGTCCTCCAACCAGTTCAACATGACCTCGTACGCCAAGGAGCGCTTCGGCGAGGACTCGGAGCAGGCAAAAACCACCTACAAGCAAGGCGACATGAACACTACGCTGGTGAAAACCGCCAAGGGTAAGTCTATCCTGATTCAGCACGATGTGGCCAGCCCGCGTCCCTACAGCCGCCTGCACACGGTATCGGGAACAAAAGGTTTTGCGCAGAAGTACCCCCGCCGCTCCATTGCCCTGGAGCCTAACGCTCACAAAGCCTTGGAACAAGCTCAAATGGATAGCCTGCTACAAATTTACGCGCATCCGATTGTGCAGGAAGTGGGCGAATTTGCAAAAACAGTGGGTGGCCACGGTGGTATGGACTTCATCATGGATTACCGCCTGATACACTGCCTGCGCAACGGATTGCCCTTGGACCAGGACGTGTACGACGCAGCAGAGTGGTCGGCTATTACGGAGCTGTCCAAGATTTCTGTTGCCAACAGCTCGGCGCCGGTCAAAGTTCCCGACTTCACAAGAGGCGCCTGGGATAAGCTGAAAGGCTTGCAGCTGGCAAAGTAGAGGCCTGTTGCTTAGGTCATAAATCGTAAGTCATAAGTTAACTCAGCAACCAACTTATGGCTTACGGTTTATGGTTTACACCTTAAATTAAAAAATCTCGTACTTTCTTCTGTATAAAAGCCTGCACCGATTCCCATGTTTGCCCTCGAAAGCTCACGGGTGTTTCGCTGTTATGGGCATCCTCAAAGTAGGAAATAGCCGCAGGAACTGTAATTAAAAGCATTTGGGAGGGGTATTTTTGGGTGTAAAATTCAATAAAGTCGCTCATTGAGTAGTGCCGTAAAAGTTCTGCAATATCCCAAAAATCTTTCTTTACGGCGCGTCGTAATATAGCGTTAACCTTCATCGCTATCAAATCTTTAGAACTTAAAATTCGTATGCCGTTTCAGTAGCACCAATGTTGCGGGTCTAATTGCGCTATCGCATAACATCTATAATCCTCCTTTTTGTTGTTTAGCACAGCCATTGCAAGGTATACAATATCTTTGCGCATCCACTTAGCCTGCGTCAGCGCTTCGCGCACTTTTTCGTCGCCGTAGTAGCGGCGACATTGGCGGATGTCCTCAATATCGCCGCGCTCAAATACGCGCTCTATAATGAAGTTGGGATGCCTGTCGTAGTCGAGCTTCTCAAAATCGACATCCCAAAACATCACCTTGCTGAAAATGGGTTTTGTCTTCTTTGCTGTTTCCTGCAAATGTATGGCTCGTTCGGGCATAGCAATAATCATTAAATTTATTGGGGAAGAAATAGCATCTTACTGTCCCACAAAGGTACAAAAAATGGCGAATATTATGGCGAAACATCTAAGTAAGGTCTGCTGAAAAAGTAATAATTGTCTATAAATCAGTATATTGTTCATTATTTTCGTGATATAAGTGCAAAGAAATATGGCAAAAGCGCTCAAAAGCCTTGCACTTGAAAAATTCGGTGGCGTTCATATTCTATTGATATGAAAATATATTTTGTCCGTAGGGCATTCATCTCTTAGCTATGAATCCCCTACAGGGATAAGAGAAAACTATACACGTTTTTCTATTGATATGGTTCCCCTAACGGGGAAAGCATAAAAATAGCCCACAAACAGCATAAAAGTTATACCAATAGAATAAATGGACACCATCCGAAAATATGGGTTCTCATCATATAAAACAGCCTCATTCGGCAGGAGTTATTACATTGAATACAATGTACATTTCGTGCGTATAAGAAGCAATATCTCCAATGACAGTATAACGGAAATCGTAGGAAACTCTGCTAGAACTTGCCCCAATCTGAGTCATAGTAAAACCATCACTTAAGTTATTATAGACAAGTTTAGGAAGTTCTATAGATGTACTGCCATCATCATATTTTGCATACATTTCTGTTACATCAGTGAAGATAGTGAAATAGCTATATTCAGTGATGTATCTACGCATTTTGGTATAAGTGCTTACATACTGGTTGATTGTACTTGTGTAATTATCAGAAACATCCTGAATACGGCTGCTTCCTTCGGCAACCTTTCCCTCAAGTGATTGACTTCCAGGTGATATAACATAAAGAGATGCTTCAAGGTTAGCGGAAACATCTATTATCTTAGTCATTCCACTTGAAAATATCTGCTTTAATTTCATTTCACTAAGATAGATAATTTGACCAGGATTATTGCTTAAAACTGTTATTTTTTCTGTTCCTGCAACCATTTCGGCATTAATAAGATCGCCAAGGTTTCCTTCTTTCTTCAAAAGCAAATCAATCTTGAGTTCACAGGTGCTACCGTCAACATCAGGATAAGTTACTATTCGTTCATAACGTTTCCGGTCATAACCCGTACCGTTACTTTCCGCAGCATCCAAATCCGTCAAGGTGTAGCTGCCGATAACGACATTTCCCTGATTAATGGGAAAATAGTCCAAAACCGCTTTGCTCTTGCTGTCATCGTAGGTCGCAGACTGATAAGTTAAATCGACAGAAAAAGAGAGGCTGCTGCCATGCACAAAGTTAATGGTCAGCACGCTGTCCTTCACCGTAATGAAACTTTGCTCCTGTTTTTCTCCCGTTTGCTTGTAAGCAAACGTTTTAACCGCATCGCCCGAGGGAAAGTCCGTCACAATTACTTCGCTCTTAAGATGTTTTAAGGTGTCCTTCAGCTGCACCTCATACTTTTTGGTGCTGGTTTGGCCGTCTTTAGCGCTGGTTACCTCCACCCACGAGGTGCCGCCAAAAATGGTAACGTTGTCGTTGGTAGCGAGCACGCTGAACGTTTCGTGTCCGCTTCCGATGATTTCGCTATCAATGGGGTCATCATCCTTATCGCATGCCGAGGAGAAACCGATTGCTAAGATAGCAGCTGTTGCCGCCATTAACCAAAAAGATTTTTTAATCACGATGAAAAAAATTTGAATGATTATATGAATTTATTCAATTAACTTTAATGGCGACATTTCCGCAAAGTTACTTGCTTGCCTCAATATACTGCCCTCTGTTTACATGCTCGCAAGCTTGCTTCGTGCGGTTCCTAATTCGCAGCCGAATTATCGGGAGGTCCGGAGAGAATGCGCTCCACGTCCTCAACAGGCAACGCTACCAGCTCTGCAACCTCAGCAACGGACATGCCCTTTTGGGACAGCCTCAAAGCATAAATTATTTGCTCCTGCTGCTTGCCAATAGCAATGCCGCGCTGCTCGCCAATAGCAATGCCGCGCCGCTCGCCCTGTCGCTCGCCAATGGCAATGCCCTTCCGACGGGCATAGTTGATGCCGCTCGCAAAATCGGATAGCGCCATTTCGCGCATCTGGTAGGCGTGAAAAGATTCTGCGTTCTGAGAAACAAACGCAATTTTATCCTGGGCTTTCTGTATCGCTACGTCCATATCAAGAATCTCCTTTACTACTTGGTTATTTGTGTTCTTATCAAAAAAGGTCAGCCAGCGGTGCAGGCCGTTAGCGACAATATTTTTCTTGCGCAGCCGCCTAAACTTTACCATGTCTATGAAGTGTATCTCCAGCGCGTCCGTAAGCAGGCATCTGTGGTGGTCCTCCCAAAGGTGAAAAGTGGTATGCACCGCATCGGCATTTATGAACTGAAAATTAATAATGTTGATGGCGATAACGTTGGGCAGCTCCAGGTAATCCTGACCGGACGTAAGGCCCTTGGTGTACTCGCGGCTCCAGTAGAACAGGCTTCGCCTGTCCATGTCGCCCACGTTGCGGAGCTGCACTTCAATGTTGACCTTCGTGCCGTCATCCATCGTGGCGCGTACGTCCAAAACGCTGGATTTGTCGCCTATAATATCGGCGGACTGGTCTCTGTCTTCATTGATGTCTATGGACTTAATGCCATCTCTATTCGTCTTCTGCAGCACAACGTTCAGAAAGGCTATGAGCTGCTCCTCATCGCCCTTTTCGCCCATGTACTTCATGAACAGGTAGTCGTTGAGCGGGTTTAATCGTTCCTTCGTCAATTTTTTCATGGGAGAGAGCCTATAAGTTTATAGGTACAAATATAGTAAATATTTTTAGTTTGGAGCCAAAGTATAAGCTCAAGGCACAAAAAAAGCAGCACGATAATTTCATGGATTATGCCTTTTCATGCGCCTCCCGGCATCATTCTCGGCAAAAAGCAAGAGGAGCGTTGAATATTTTGTTCTATCCCACTTTTTTACTATCTTCGCAGCGCTCAACAGGAACTTGTTAATTCATCAGCTTTAAATCACTAATACTGTAATTCTAAAAATGGCAACAACAGCAGACTTTCGCAATGGCTTGTGCATTGAGTACAACGGTAAGCCTTGCTCCATTGTTTGGTTTCAGCACGTAAAGCCCGGCAAGGGCGGCGCATTTGTAAAAACCAAGCTGCGCAACCTCGAAACGGGACGTATTCTGGAGAATACGTACACTGCCGGCGAAAAAATCGAAGTCATCCGCATAGAGCGGCGACCTTACCAGTTCCTGTACAAGGATGATGGCGGGTTTCACTTTATGCACAACGAAACGTTTGAGCAGATAGACCTGCCCGGAGAGCTGGTGGATAACCCCGATCTGCTCAAGGAAGGACAAAGCGTGGAGATGATGATTCACACCGACGACAACGACCGCGTGCTCACGTGCGAGCTGCCGCCCTTTGTGGAGCTCGAGATTACCTACGCCGAGCCGGGCGTACGCGGCGACACGGCCTCGTCAACCGTGATGAAGCGCGCAACGCTCGAAACGGGCGCAGAAATCATGATACCTACCTTTGTGAACGAGGGCGAAAAAATTAAAGTTGACACGCGCGAGCGGAAGTACGCCGAGCGGGTTAAGCCGTAGCGCCCCGTTTACGCTTCAAGCTGCTGCGTCACCATTCCCCAAACACGTCAAACATGTCAAAGTTAGCCTACATAGTTACCGGCGAGCCGTCGGGCGATATTTTGGCGTCGCGCCTGATGCAGGCGCTGCGGCAGCAGCAGCCCGATATTTGCTTTGCCGGCATGGGTGGAGAAACTATGGCGGAGCTGGGTTTTGAAAGCTTGTTTGACATATCCGAAATTTCGGTCATGGGATTTTGGGAGGTGCTGCCCCGGCTGCCGCTCATCGCGAAGCGGCTGCGGCAGGTGGTTGCCGACATTGAACGGCGGCGCCCCGACGTGATTGTTACCATAGATAGCTGGGGATTTGTCAGCGTCCTTTTGGGCAGGCTGCAAAGGCGAAAAGTTGACATTCCCAAGGTCAACTACGTGGCGCCGCAGGTGTGGGCGTGGAAAAAAGGCCGTGCGCGCACCGCCGCCAAGCTGCTCGACCGGCTGATGACCTTGTGGCCGTACGAGCCGCCATACTTTGAAAAGTATGGCCTGCGCTGCGACTTTGTGGGGCATCCGGTCGTTGAAAATACGGCGGCAGCCCTCAACGACGACCTCACCGACTTCAAGCGCCGGCACGGTATTCCGTCCGGCGGAACGCTGCTGTGCCTGCTCCCCGGAAGCCGCAGCCACGAAGTCAAAAGGCTGCTGCCGATTTTCAAAAACGTGACGGCGCGGCTCTCGGAGCATTTTCCCGACCTGTTCGTGGTTATTCCGTCGGTGGCGGCCATTGCCGACGAGGTGCGCCGCACCCTTGCCGACATGCCGACGCCGCACTGCGTACCGGTGGGGCAGCGCGAGCGCTACAACGCTTTCAGGGCAAGCAGCTTTGCCATAGCAGCGTCGGGCACGGTAACGCTGGAGCTTACGGCGTGCGGAGCGCCGCACCTCATTGCCTACACCTTTAACCCGATAACCAACCGGATTGCCGACAAGCTGGTTACCTCCAAGTACGCCAACCTCATCAACATTTTGGCCGACAGATTTATCATCCCGGAGTTTACGTTGTCGCGCTGCCGCGAAGACCTGATTTACCAAAAAGCGCTGGAGCTGATGCTGCACCCCGACCGCGCGCAGGAGCAAGTTGCTCAGGCGCAGCAATACTTCTCGCTGCTCAAACCTCCCAACATGCTGCCCTCCGAAAAAGCGGCTGCGGTGGTGCTGGAAACGCTATACAATTAATAATTAATAATTAATAATTAACAATTAATAATTAGGAATATTGATACGGGTGATTACCATTTTATTACGTCAATTTATGCTGTACGCGGCAGCTTGTATAGCTATTTACAATAACGAAAGCCTACCTAAAGGCCGAGCGCGTAATTGAATATGCGGTAATGAATGAAGATTTGGCTTCGCCGAGTTCTGCCTGTCAAAGTATCGCTGCAAAATTGCGGATTTTATTAAATTTATCAGCCAGCTTTTTATCTCCCCTGGCTATTTGCATGTTATATTTAAGCTGCATACGCATGAGCGTATCCGCTTCAACGCCAAGTGCGGCTTCAAACATCAAAGCGCTGTTTGGCGTCAGGGGACGTTGTCCATTCATAATCTCATTAACTACCGAATAAGACATTTCCATCTGAGAGGCAATTTTACGTTGTGAAATACCCCTATATTCAATTTCTTCTTTTAGTAA
>JAISAC010000028.1 GCA_031266935.1 Prevotellaceae bacterium | reverse complement strand
GTGTGTGTGTGTGTGTGTGTGTGTGTGTGTGTGTGTGTGTGTGTGTGTGTGTGTGTGTGTGTGTGTGTGTGTGTGTGTGTGTGTGTGTGTGTGTGTGTGTGTGTGTGTGTGCTTATAATAATTAATAATTAATAATTGACAATTAACAATTGGGCTGGCGCCAAATGGGTGATTGGCAATGAAGAATTGGTGATTGACAATTGGGTTGGCGGCATCAGCTACCCCCGTTGTGCAAGCTGCACGGCTACCCCTCACAGGTTTTAGAAAGCTGTGAAGGTTTTGAATTTGGCCTTTATGTAGCCTGCAAAAATTTGTAGTATGCGCGATATCTTGCAGCATAACAAAATATTAAATTACCAAGTGCTTTTTTGAGCGGTTTGCAACAAAATGCATAACGTGGAGCGCCAAAGGTATACATTTTTTCCAAAAAGTTTTGGAATAAAGAATGGCAGCGCTGTTAAATTATACTATCTCCATAATAAATCAAAGGCTATATGCGCGGTGGCGTCCATATTCTATTGATTATGAAAATATATTTTGCCTGTAGGGTGGGGTGTCAAGAATTAGGGTGCAATTTTTTAAATTTACGTTCATTATTTGTTGTTCGTCATGTCTCTTATAGAGGACAATGTTGGCAGAAAATTACATGCTGGTTAACGTCGGTAAATCCCGTAGAGCCTGCCCCGAGCGTAGCCGAGGGGGATGGCATGTCGGTAGAAGGTGACATGTTGGTTAATGTCGATAAATCCCGTAGAGCCTGCCCCTCGGCTACGCTCGGGGCAGGCTCTACGGGATTTTTGTTGGACGACGAATTATTTTTCTACCGATATGTCATCCCCCTCGGCTACGCTCGGGGCAGGCTCTACGGGATTTTTCCGAACAGCGTATTGATTTTTACCAACATCTTGTGCCTAACGGCACAAAAATAGAACGAAAATATTTTTATGCGAATATCACATTTTTGACACCCCACCCGTAGGGACGGCGCAAGCATCTATTGAATATAAACTCTAATAAAGCATACTTTTATGTCAATAGAAGTATGGACATCACTCTTTTCCCAGGCCTTCCAGAGTTTTTCCTAAATGCTCTATGGTTTTTCCCAAGTGCTCCAAAGTTTTTCCCAAGTGCTCCAAAGCATTTTCCGAAGCCTCCGTATTTTTCACCGTTTCTTCTAAATCCTCCAGCATGACCTCCAACTCTTCCAAATCTTGCCACACATCACGGACTTTTTTGCTAAGTTCTGTCCATTGAGGGTCTTCCGGAAGATCTTTCGGAGTTTCTTTACACTTGTAAATTTGCGATAAAAGGCTATGAATGGACTCTATCAAACTTTCTTTTGTTGTAACAGCCTTCATTTAGTTCAATTTTTAAAGTTTATAGCTCAAAATCCAGGTTTTCTACCTCCTCTGCCACCTGCTTTACAAACCGCGTAGCTTCGCCGCCGTCCAGCGCGCGGTGGTCGTAGGTGAGGCTAAGCCCCACGTGGGGAACAAATCCGTACACGCCGTCGCCCAAATCCTTGGGGCGCGGCACAATGGCGTTGACGCCCAGGATGGCCACCTGCGGCAGGTTGATGACGGGCGTAAACATCTCCACGCCGTAGCTGCCAAGGTTGGAAACGGTAAACGATGCCGCCTCGGCCGACAGCAAGTCGGGGTCAACGGAGCCTTTTTTGCAGGCTGCGGCAACCGCCTTGAGCTGGCCGGACAAGCCCTGTATGGACAGGTCGTCGGCGTTTTTGACCACCGGCACCATAAGCCCCCGCTCGGTATCGACCGCCAGCGCAAGGTGCACCTTGTTGAACAGGCGAACGCTGTCGCCCAGAAAGTGCGCGTTGACCTGCGGAAACTTTTTCAGCGCCCGGATAACCGCAAAGCAGACCATATCGTTGAGGGTGATGTTTGCCGGGTAGCCGCCGTCCATCGCTTTTTTCACCGCCCTGCGCAGCTCCAAGAGGCGCCTTGCGTCGGCGCCGAGGTGGTGGGTGAGCTGGGCGGAGTTTTGCAGGGAGGCATGCATGGCTTTGGCAATCAGCTTTCGCATGTTGCTTAGCGGCTTCACCTCGCTATCCGAGGCGTAGATTACATTTTTGGGCGCGGCCATATCGCCGCTCTTTGCCCTGCCGGCAAGCCCGCTGCCGGCGGCGGGCACGGCGCCGGTTTCCCGCGCAACGATTTTTGCCAGCGGCGTCATTTTGGGCAAAGCGGCTACGGCGGCCTGCACGTCGCGCTCAATAACGCGGCCGCCGGGTCCCGTTCCGCACAGCGAGGCCGTGCTCACCGCTTCCTTTTCCGCCAGCGCCCTGGCGCGGGGAGAAATGCCGGCTGCCGCTTGGGAGCCGGAAGCCGAAGGCTGAACGCCGGAAGCCGGCGCGGACTCCTCCTTTGCAGCTGCAGGTTTTGCATCGGCAGAAGCAGAAACATCAGCAGAAGATGAGGATGCAGACGGCGCAGAAGACGGCGCAAGCCCTGCAATGCTTTCGCCCTCGGCGCCAATGACCATTACGTTGCTCAGCACGGGAATTTCGTCGCCGTCGGCAAAGAATACCTCAAGCACTACGCCGCTTACCTGCGCCAGCTCCTCGAACGACGCCTTGTCGGTTTCGTAGGCAAAAAGCAAATCGCCGACAGCAACGCTGTCCCCTTTTTTCTTGTGAAACTCCGTGAGGATGCAGCTTTCTACCGATTGACCCTGCTTGGGCATAATGACGACTGTTGCCATAATGTTGTGTGTGTTTAGTAAGTTGGTTTAGTAAGTTGGTTTTACAAGTTGGTTTTACAATATCTCACGAAAAAAAGCAGAGCAAAGATACGCCATTGCAAAGGTATTTACAAGCTATTTTTTTTGGTATTTAAAAATAGCTGTGTACTACATGTTTACAATCGTTATTGACGTTTACAGGTTGGCAGCATGTAAAATGCAACTTTTACTCCCACGCCTTTTTGCTCATTGCCTCTACGGCTTCGCCGTGCGCCCGGGTGATCTCGGCGAGGTGCTCGGTGAGGACTTCGTGCTTGCCGCGGTGTATGGCTATGCGGCCGGAGCTGGTAAACTGCTGTACGCCGCAGGCGCTGTCCAGCTGCCGGAACAGCTCGGCTATCTCGTGCCGGTAGCCGGTGAGCTCAATCGCGGTGAAGTCGGGGGTAACCTCCAAAATTCGCGCGGCGTGCGTACGGACAATCTCCTCTACCTTGTTGTTGTCCAGCAACGCCTGCGTAGCCACCTTGTACAGAGCGAGCTCCTGATATACAATTTGCTCGTTGGTATGGTAAAAAGTCATAACCACCTCCACCAGCTTGGCTATCTGGTTTACAACTTTTTCGGCTTGCTCCTTCGACGTGTTCACCACAATGGTGAACTTGTGCACCCCCTTGATGGCCGACGCCGACACGGTAAGGCTCTCAATGTTGATGTGCCGGCGAGTAAAGATAATCGTTACGCGGTTGAGCAACCCAACGGCGTTTTCCGTAAAGGCGGTGATGGTATATTCCTGCTCCATGTTACTGTGTATTTAGATGTATGTGTTTAGATGTAGTTAGATGTAGTTATTATATCCTATTTGCTTGCGCGGCTGCTGGATTGAGGGTTGAAGCGCGCGCAGCGCCTCAATGATCAGCGCTATTTGCTTGTCGTGCTCTCCGAATTTACCCTCCAGCGCTGCAATTTTTTCGGCAAGGTCAGCGTGCAGCACCAACATTTCCTTCATTTTTACAAATGCTCGGACTACTACAATGCTTGCCTGCACAGCGGTATCGCTGTTGAGTACGCTTGCCAGCATAACAGTTCCATGCTCGGTAAAGGCAAATGGAGAGTAGCGATGCCCTCCGTAACTTGAGGTCACAATTTGTGACCTCAAGCTGTCTATTAAATAGTTAAACTCTTCTTTTGTCAGCTCAAACATAAAATCAGCTGGAAAGCGGGTGATATTCCTGCGCACAGCCCGCTTTAGCGCTTTTGTTTCTACACCGTAAATTACGGCTAAGTCAAAATCCAGCATTACGCGCTGACCACGTATCTGGTAAATTTTGTTGATAACCTCGTCGTTGGCTTGCTCCATTTTAAATCATGTATTACTATTTAAACCTTACTCAACATGAGGTGCCAAATTGGCACCTCATATTGAATATCAAATAATTAAATATTTTTACCAACTTCTACAGCATAAGGTTACAAATTGTGACCTTATGTTGTCCATCAGACAAATAAGTTCCTCTCCTTGCTACGCCGGAAACCTACTCAAACCGAATTTCCTCCAGCGACGCTCCGGCAGGCACCATCGGGAAGACGTTGCCTTCGGGCTGCACGGCAACCTCAAGCAGGTAGGCGCCTTTGTGGGCAAACATTTCGTCAACGGCGGCATCCAGCGCTGCCCGCTCCGTTACGCGCCTGCCGCGAATGCTATACGCTTCGGCCAGCTTCACAAAATCGGGGTTGAGCATTGGCGTGGCAACGTAGCGCTTGCCGAAAAAGAGCTCCTGCCACTGCCGCACCATGCCGAGAAAGCTGTTGTTGAGCAGCACAATCTTTACCCTAACGTCCTCCTGCATAATAACGCCCAGCTCCTGAAAGGTCATTTGTATTCCGCCGTCGCCAACAAAGAGCACCACCTCGCGGTCGGGCGCCGCCACCTTGGCGCCTATGGCCGCCGGCAGGCCAAAGCCCATAGTACCCAAACCGCCCGACGTTACCACCGAGCGCGGCTGCTTCACCTCAAAGTAGCGCATCGCCACCATCTGCTGCTGGCCGACGTCGGTTACCAAAATAGCCTTGCCGCCGGCCCTCTTGCTGACGCGGTCAACGGCCTCGCCCATGGTAATGTCGCCCTTGTCGGGGTGCAGCTGCGGCGTAATGACTTTGGCCTGCTCATGGTCGGCGTAGGGCTTGAACGAGCTTATCCATTCGGTATGCTTAGCCTCGGCAACAGCCTGCGTCAGCAGGGGGAGGCTCTCCTTGAGGTCTGCCAGCACCGGAAAATCGGCTTTGACGTTTTTGTTTACCTCCGCCTTGTCAATTTCCAGATGCACTACTTTTGCCTGCTTAGCGTAGGCGTTCAGGCGGCTTGTTATGCGGTCGTCAAAGCGCATGCCAACGGCGATGAGCACGTCGCACTCGTTGGTTTTTTTGTTGGGCGCGTAGCTGCCGTGCATTCCCAGCATGCCCATGTTGAGCGGATGGTCGGCAGGCACAACCGATTTTCCCAGCAGCGTCCAGCCAAAGGGAATATCGGCTTTTTCCAGAAATGCAGCCAGCTCCTTTCCTGCGCCTGCCAACTCCACGCCGTGTCCTACCAGCGCAAAGGGTTTTTTTGCCCCGCTGATAGCGGCTGCCGCTACCGCTACCTCCTCTGCCTTTACGCGGGGGATAGGAACGTAGCTGCGGATGAAGGTGCACTTTTGGTAGCGAAAATCGCAGCTGCCGGCCTGTGCATTTCTGGTGAAGTCAATCACCACCGGTCCGGGGCGACCGCTGCCGGCAATGTAAAAAGCTTTTGCTATAACCTGCGACACCTCGGCCGCATTGGTAATCTGGTAGCTCCACTTGGTGACGGGCATGGATATGCCGATGAAGTCGGTTTCCTGAAAAGCGTCGGTGCCCAGAAACGGCGCGCCCACCTGCCCCACAATGCACACCAGCGGGGTAGAATCTATCATGGCGTCGGCAAGCCCCGTGGTGAGGTTGGTTGCGCCCGGCCCGCTGGTGGCAATAACCACGCCCGTTTTTCCGCTCACCCGCGCGTAGCCCTGCGCCGCGTGTACTGCTCCCTGCTCGTGCCGCGCAAGGATGTGCCGTATCCGGTTGGCGTAGTAGTACATCCGGTCGTACACCGGTATAATTTGTCCGCCCGGATACCCAAATATGGTATCAACATTTTCTTCTATCAGCGATAGCAAAAGCGCATCGCCTCCCGTTAATTTTTCCATTGAATTTCAGATTTTTTATAGGATATTCAGCTCCCGAAAGCGCCTCAGCCAGCCGATTTATAATAAAAAAGCAGCCTTCTATTTTTAAATCACTGAATTTCAGCAATTTTATTATATTGTGAAAACAAAATGCTAAACCACAAAAATACAAAAAAAATTGTTATTTCAGGTCTCAAAAATTATGGGGGTATTTTTTCTTGTGTTTCCAGCTCTTTTTGTATATTTGTGCTGAAAAAAAACAAAGCGATGAGCAATATCAGAACTCCTATACTGGTCGCAAACTAAAAAGCGACAGAATCATAAATTAATTTAAGATTAGTAGATGGAAAACGGGATTCCGTTTGATTAAGGATGTCACATAATTTTTTAGCGGCT
>JAISAC010000208.1 GCA_031266935.1 Prevotellaceae bacterium | reverse complement strand
CGCGGACGTAGAAGCGGTGGCCCCGGCTGCGGCTCTTGACCTTGCTCTGCCACTGCCCCTGCAGGGGGAGGCGCAGCATCAGCGCCGTTTGGCGCTCGGCGTGGCGGCTGAAGGTCGAGCGGAGCTCCGCCGGCTCGTAGTAGTCGTCGAGGGTGGCGGTGATGGTGCCGAACCCGTCGCTGAGCTTGGCCTGGGCGCGGTAGAGCGTGAGGCCCGCGCCCGTGTGGAGGCTCAGCTGGTCGGTAAAGAAGAAGGCGTAGCCAAGCCCGCCGCCGCCGCCCAGCGCGTTGCTGCGCCGAGCGATATCGGGGAGCGAGTAGTAGAGGGTAGAGAGGCCGCCCTCGCCGTAGGCGGAGATCTCCATCAGGCGAGCTTGCGCCCCCGCAGGAAGCGGAGGCAGGGAGGGCAGCAGCAGCGCTGCAATCACAGGTAACGTTTTTAGCCTCATAATTTTTTTTCGATGGCTTTTAGTTTAAGTATTAGAGTTTATATTCAATAGCTGGTTAGCGCGCCAAAAATGATTTTGTTGCAACGCGATGAGGGACGCTTGCGCCGTCCCGTAGAAGTTGTGTGAAAAGATGGTCGCTTGTCGCTCTTAGCGCCTCCGGCGTTAAGAGCAGGTGAGTGCCTTTTTCACGCAGCCTCTACCAGACGGGGGATAATGGGGTGGGGGATAATCGGTTGGGCTATGCTATAAAGTGCGAGCTGATGGACTGGCATTGGTATACCTTGTTTATGACGTCGGCGAGCATGTCGGCAGCCGAGAGCACCTTGATTTTGCTTAGCACCTTATCGGGCTTTATGGGGATGGAGTCGGTAAACACCACCTCTTCGAGCGCCGAATTTTGTATTCGCTCGTAGGCCGGCCCGGAAAGCACGGGGTGCGTAGCGATGGCGCGTACGCTGATGGCGCCCTTCTCTTTCAGCATGTCGGCCGCTTTGGTGATGGTGCCCGCCGTATCTATCATGTCGTCGAGGATAATAACGTTGCGCCCTTCGACGTCGCCGATGGCCGTCATTTCGCCCACTACGTTTGGCTTTTCGCGGTTTTTGTGGCAAATAATCATGGGGGCGGCCAGTATTTTTGCGTAGGTGTTGGCGCGCTTAGCGCCGCCCATGTCGGGCGCGGCTATGGAGAGGTTGTCGAGCTTCAGGTCGCGTATGTAGGGAACAAATACGCGGCTGGCGTAGAGCAAATCTACCGGGACGTCAAAAAATCCCTGTATCTGGTCGGCATGTAAATCCATCGTCATCACGCGGTCAACGCCCGCGGCGCTGAGCAGGTTGGCCACGAGCTTTGCGCCAATGGACACGCGCGAGCGGTCTTTGCGGTCCTGCCTTGCCCACCCAAAGTAAGGAATTACCGCCACCACCTTGTATGCCGACGCGCGCTTGGCCGCATCCACCATGAGCAGCAGCTCAAAGAGGTTGTCGGTAGGCGGAAAGGTAGATTGAATGATAAATACGGTGCTGCCGCGAACGCTCTCGTCGAAGGCGGGCTGAAATTCGCCGTCGCTAAAGTCGAGCACTGAGCACTGTCCAAGCTCGGTGCCAAAGCTGGCGGTGATTCTTTCGGCAAGGTAGCGCGATGCGCGGCCACAAAAAAATTTAATTTCGTGCGTTGGAAGCATGGGCAAAAAAGTTGTTGTAAATTTTAGTTATAGTGATAGTCAGCAAAACCCGAACAAAAGTAGCTGAAAAAACCGAACAAAAAAAATGGAGGGAATTTTTTTTTACTGCTTTTGCAAGTTCTTGTTGATATGTTCAATGTAGGCTATAATCTCTTTGCCCCCAACTTTTTTTTCGGACGAAGTAATAAAAATCGGCGGCAGCTCTTCCCACGTCAGGAGCAGCGTACGGCGAAAGCGCTCTACGTTGGCGCGCCGCTCTGCAGCAGACACCTTGTCGGCTTTGGTAAACACCAGCGCAAAGGGAACGCCGCGCTCGCCCAGCTTCCGGATAAAGGCGAGGTCTATGCTTTGAGGCTCATGCCGCGCGTCGATGAGCACAAAGAGCAGCGAGAGGCTGCCGCGCTCGCCGATGTACCGCGTAATGATGGACGAAAATTGCTGCCGGGCGCTTTTTGAAGTTTTGGCAAAGCCGTACCCCGGCAAGTCCACCATGTACCAGCTTTTGTCGACCAAAAAATGGTTTATCAGCTTGGTTTTGCCGGGCGTACCCGATACTTTTGAGAGCTTGCTGTTGCCGGCAAGCAGGTTTATAAGCGACGATTTGCCGACGTTGGAGCGGCCTATGAAGGCGTACTCGGGCAGGCCATCGTCGGGGCATTGCGAGGGGAACTCGCTGCTTTTTATGTAGGATACGAGCATTAGGGGAGCTACGAGTTAAGGGAGCGCTGTACAGCGCAAAATTTCTTCGCAAAGATAGGCATTAATTTTGAATATGCTCAATTAAACGACGGGTGCATTTCAAATTGTCGCTTTAAGGAATGACGAATAAACAAGATATAACCGTTAATAAAGTGTCGTCCCTGCGGGACTGCCCGGACAAGCGAGCATCCGTGCATCTCCGGCGCATCTCCGCTCCGTATGCTATCCGCTCCGTATGCTAAAGCATACGGTTAATAAAGTGTCGTCCCTGCGGGACTGCCAGGACAAGCGAGCATCCGCGCATCTCCGCTCCGTATGCTAAAGCATACGGTTAATAAAGTGTCGTCCCTGCGGGACTGCCCGTTGTAGAGACGTGGCGCGCCGCGTCTCTACAACGGTATGCTGCAAACCCCGCAGGGGTGACACTCTATTAACCGTATGCTTCAGCATACGGGGACAAGCAGGAGGCTACCGCTAAGTCCCGCAGGGACGACACTTTTATATCCGTTATATGTTATTTATTTCTTATCCCTTAATCTCTAATATCTGCCGCATCATCCAAAACTCCCAAAAACAGCAAATCATGAACAGCATAACCAAGGTAAAAAATTACTTCACAAATTACTTCACAAATTACCTCGCAAATTACCTCGCGCCGCTTATAGTAGCGGCAGGCTGCGGCGCTGCGCCCGCGTCGCCATCCGCCTCCGACTTTAACCTCGCCGAAATACGCATCGGAAATGAGGCCGGCAGGGAGGCCTACCTGAACGTTTCGTCCGGCGATACCGTAACGCTGACTTTTTCGGCAAGGGTAGCGGTGGAGAGCATTGCCGCCAACATTATCCTCAAGCAGGCGGAAAAAACAATACCCATAGCGGTCAACCACGACGGCAATCCCGTCCTTAAAATCAGCCTCTCGAGCTTGCAGCCGTACACCGGCTACACGCTGACGGTGAATACCGGCTTGAAGTCGGAGTCGGGCGCGGCAATGCTTGCCGAGAAAAGCTTGAGCGTAGCAACGGGTGATGACGTGCCGGACAAATTTGAGCGCATCTCCGACGAAGCGCTGCTTGACTTGGTGCAGCGCCAAACGTTCCGCTACTTTTGGGATTTTGGGCATCCCGTGTCGGGGTTGGCGCGCGAGCGCACCAGCTCCGGCGATATGGTAACGTCGGGCGGCAGCGGCTTTGGCTTGATGGCGCTGCTGGCGGGCATTGAGCGCGGCTTCATTACCCGCGAAGAAGGGCTGACACGGTTTACCAAAATTGTAGATTTTCTCCAAAGCAAGGCCGAGACGTTTCACGGAGCATTTCCCCACTGGCTGAACGGCAGCACCGGAAAAGCGCAATTTTTTAGCCCCGACGACAACGGCGGCGACCTCGTTGAAACCGCCTACCTGATACAGGGCTTGCTGGCGGTAAAGGAATACTTCAAAGCCGGAGCGTCGGCGCAGGAAGTCAGCCTGTGCAGCGCTATCCGTACTATTTGGGAAAATGTGGAGTGGGACTGGTACCGCCAAAACGGGCAAAATGCGCTCTTCTGGCACTGGAGCGCCGACAAGGGCTGGAAGATGAACATGCGCATCACGGGCTGGAACGAATGCCTGATTGTGTACGTGCTGGCCGCCTCGTCGCCCACCCACAGCATACCCAAAGCGGTGTACGACGAGGGCTGGGCGCGCAGCGGCGCTATCCGCAACGGAAGCAGCTACCACAGCGTTCGCCTGCCGCTGGGAGAGGACAGGGGAGGGCCGTTGTTCTTTGCGCACTACTCCTTCCTGGGCTTAAACCCGCACAAAGTAAGCGATCAATATGCCGACTACTGGGAGCAAAACGTGGCGCATGCCACCATCAACTACCGCCACTGCGTGGCAAACCCCAAAGGCTACGCCGGCTACGGCGCCGGCAGCTGGGGCTTGACCGCCAGCGATATTCCCAACGGCTACACCGCCTCGTCGCCCACCAACGACGTGGGAACCATTGCGCCCACGGCGGCGCTGGCTTCGTTTCCCTACACGCCCGACGAAAGCATGGCGGCGCTACACTTCTTCTACTACAAGCTTGGCGATAAGCTGTGGACGCAGTACGGTTTCCGCGACGCCTTCAACCTTTCCAAGAGTTGGTTTGCCGCCGACCACTTAGCCATCGACCAGGGGCCTATTGTGGTGATGATAGAAAATTACCGCACCGGCCTGCTGTGGAACCTCTTCATGGCAATCCCCGAAATACGGAAAGGGCTGGAAGAGTTGGAATTTACCGTCCGCGATTAAAAAATTTTTTATATTTGCAAAATGAAACATCAAACACTATTACTCCTCTTTTTATTGGCGGCGCCGCTGTTGCGGGCGCAGGAGCCTGCCTACGCCACCGTTTCCGACATTCCCTACTACATGGAAGACGTGCGGGCAAAGGACGCTTACATCGCGCAGCGGTGCGTGCTGGATATCTACCATCCCAAGCAGGCGAAAAACTTTCTCACGGTGGTGTGGTTTCACGGCGGCGGGCTAACCGGCGGGGAAAAGCACATCCCCGCGGAGCTGAAAGAGCAGGGCTTTTGCGTGGTGGCGGTGAATTACCGGCTGCATCCGCAGGCAACCTGCCCGGCCTATATCGAAGACGCGGCTGCCGCCGTAGCGTGGGTCTTCAACCACATTGCGGAATATGGAGGCAACCCCGATGCCATTGTCCTTGCAGGACATTCGGCCGGCGCTTACCTGTCGGGAATGATTGGGCTGGATAAACGTTGGTTGCAAGCCCACCGCATTGACGCCAACCGCATAGCGGGATTATTTCTCTTGAGCGCACAAGCCATTACGCATTACACCATTCGCAAGGAAAGGAATATCCCCGACACGCAGCCGGTGGTGGACGAATATGCGCTCCTGTACCACGTGCGCTCCAACACGCCTCCCATCTACCTGATGACCGGCGACAGGGAGCGGGAGCTGCTTGGCCGCTACGAAGAAAACGCATACCTGTGGCGCATGTTGAAGTTAACCGGCAACAAGCAAACCCTGCTGTACGAATTTGACGGATATGGGCACGACATGCTGGCGCCTGCATTCCCGCTAATGATAGCCACTTTACACAATCAATGATTAATAATGAAAAAAATGTTACTGTGTTTGGGCGTGGCATGCTGCATGGCGGCGTGTACCGACCGTCCGTCGCACGAGGCGGAGATGGACAAATTCGTGAGCGATTTGATGGGCCGAATGACCCTCGAAGAAAAAATAGGGCAGCTCAACCTGCCCACGGTGGGCTTTGACGTTACCGGCCCGCTGATGAGCACGGATGTGGAGCAGAAAATCAAAAACGGACAGGTAGGCGGCGTATTCAATACGTTCACCCCCGTTGCCGTGCGGAAGCTGCAGGAGATAGCGGTAACCCAAACCCGCCTGCACATTCCGCTCATTTTTGGGTATGACGTCATTCACGGCCACCGCACCATCTACCCCATACCGCTTGGGCTGTCGGCCACGTGGGACGTAGAGCTGGTGGAGCGCGTTGCCGCCGCCGTAGCCGACGAGGCCAGCGCCGACGGCCTCCACTGGACATTCTCGCCAATGGTGGACGTTGCCCGCGACCCGCGCTGGGGGCGCGTGAGCGAAGGCGCCGGCGAAGACCCCTACTTGGGCGCCGAAATGGCTAAGGCTATGGTGCGCGGCTACGAGCAGGGCGACCTCTCGAAGCAGAACACCCTCATGTCGTGCATCAAGCATTTTGCGCTCTACGGCGCAGCCGAAGCCGGCCGCGACTACAACACCACCGACATGAGCCGCCTGCGGATGTACAACGAGTATCTCCCGCCCTACCAAGCCGCCGTAGAGGCCGGCGCCTCGTCGGTGATGACCTCGTTCAACGAAGTGGACGGCGTACCCGCCACCGGCAACCGCTGGCTGCTCACCGACCTGCTGCGCCGGCAGTGGGGCTTCGGCGGGTTTGTCGTTACCGACTACACGGCTATTATGGAGATGGAAAATCACGGCGTGGGCAGCAAGGCAAAAGTCGCCGAGCTCGCCGTCAACGCCGGCGTGGATATGGATATGGTCAGCGAATACCTGCTCGACGAGCTGCCCGCATTGGTGAAGGCCGGAAAGGTGAAGGAGGAAACGGTTGACGCCGCCTGCCGCCGCATCCTCGAGGCGAAATACAAGTTAGGCTTGTTCACCGACCCCTACCGCGGGCTGAGCGAAGCGCGCGCCGAGGCGCAAATCATGAGCGCCGAAAAGCTGGCGCTGAGCAAGGAGGCGGCGCTGAAAAGTATCGTGCTGCTCAAAAACGACCGGCAAACGCTGCCGCTCGACGCATCGAAAAAAATCGCCTTCATTGGCCCTTTGGTGCGCGACCAGCGCAACCTCATCGGTAATTGGAGCGCGGCAGGCAACCCGCAGCAGGCCGTGAGCCTGTGGAGCGCGCTGGAGAGCAAGTTCGGCGCTCGCAAATTCACCTACGCCAAAGGCTGCAACCTGACGGACGACGCCGCGCTCCGCAGCCAGCTCAACCGGCATGGCGGCGACATCACCCCCGACAGCCGCACACCGCAGCAGCTGATTTCGGAGGCGGTACAGGCAGCACAAAAAGCAGATGTAGTTGTGGCGGTTTTAGGCGAGCCATTCGGCATGAGCGGCGAAGCTGCCAGCCGCACGAGCATTGACCTTCCCGACAGCCAAAAAGCCCTCCTCAAGGCGCTAAAGGCAACCGGCAAGCCGGTAGCGCTGGTGCTGATGAATGGCCGTCCGCTGACCTTGCAGTGGGAGCACGACCACCTCGACGCCATACTCGAAACGTGGTACGCCGGTACGCGGGCCGGCGACGCCATTGCCGACATCCTGTTCGGCGACGCCAACCCCTCCGGAAAAATCACGATGACCTTTCCGCGCAGCGTTGGCCAAATTCCCATCTACTACAGCCACAAAAATACCGGACGCCCCTTCAGCGAGCAGGAAAAATATACATCCAAGTACCTCGACGAAAGCAACGAGCCGCTGTACCCCTTTGGGCACGGGCAGAGTTACACGCAGTTTACCTACTCCGCCGTGCAGCTGTCCGACACGGCGCTCGCAGCCGACGGCAGCGTTACGGCAACCGTTACGCTAACCAACAGCGGCGCCCGCGCCGGCGAGGAGGTGGCGCAGCTCTACATCCGCGACAGGGTGGGCAGCATTACCCGGCCGGTAAAGGAGCTCAAAGGGTTTCAAAAGGTGGCGTTGCAGCCCGGCGAAAGCCGGCAGGTAACCTTTACCATTACGCCCGAGCTGCTGAAGTTCTACAACGCCGACCTGCGCTACGCCGCAGAACCCGGCGAGTTTTGGGTATTCATCGGCGGCAGCTCCGCTACGGAAAATAAAGCGGCGTTTGAATTAGGAATTACGAATTAGGAATAATATCTTGCCTGCATAGTGGGCCAACCTAATCCCCTACCTGTGTAGAGACGGGGTGCGCCTCGCCTCTACAGTTGGGCGGCGAAGCCGCCGCCCAACCATCCACCGCCCGCCACCTTTACTTAAATTTAACTTCGTAAAGGTTGAGCAGGTAGAGGGTGTAAAATACTCTTTTTTTTCAATTTTGTATAGATTGCGCTCATCATTGATACACAACAACTTACTCATATTTTTGCGTATTGAAAGGTTAAATTATTTTACATAATAAATTTTTTAACTAAACGGAGGGGGCTGTTATAGCATTCGTGCTTATTCATGCGTATATTTGTAGGATGTGTCATACATTATTAAATTATAAATAAAAACCAATCCGTAATGATGAAAAGAATACTTTTATACGTTGTAATTACCGCTGTTTTTGGCAGTTGCGTTTGTGCACAGCAGACAAAAAAGGATGATGCAGCACCGCTCAAGGAGTGGCAGGACGTTTCGATAACCAACGTCAACCGTATGCCCATGCGCGCAAGCGCGTTTGCCTACGAAAGCCAAGCGCTGGCAGAAGGCCGCCAAAAGGAGCAATCGGCATATTTTCAATCGCTCAACGGCACGTGGAAGTTCAAGTGGGTAGAAAATCCCTCCCTGCGTCCGGTTGACTTCTACAATGATTCGTACGACGTGTCGGGGTGGGATAATTTTCGGGTGCCCGCCAACTGGGAGTTCAACAGCACAGGCAAAACCTACGGCTACCCCATTTACGTAAACCATCCGTTTGAGTTTGGCGCGCCGTACTCCAAGCTCGACCCCAACAAGCTTGTCGAAAATATCCCGTCGGACTACAATCCTGTTGGCTCCTACCGCCGCACCTTCAGCCTCCCGCCGTCGTGGAGCGAGCGGCAGGTTTTTATTCATCTGGGAGCGGTCAAGTCGGCGTTTTACATCTGGATTAACGGGCAGTACGTGGGGTACAGCGAGGACTCGAAGCTGGAGGCTGAGTTTGACATTACCCGCCACCTGCGGGCGGGCGAAAATACGGTAGCCCTCGAAGTTTACCGGTGGAGCATAGGCAGCTACCTCGAGTGTCAGGATTTCTGGCGCGTATCGGGCATTGAGCGCGATGTTTACCTGTACTCAACGCCCAAGCTGGATATTCGCGACTTCAAGGTCATTAGCAAGCTGGACGAAACCTACAAAAACGGCATTTTCAGCTTGTCGGCGGAGGTGAATAATTACGCTGCAAAGGGAAACGCAAAAGCCGACGAGCTAATCAAGGTTGGCGCAAAGCTGGTGGACGCCGCCGGACAAAATGTTGTCGATCTCAAGATAGAAAAATCGCTCGTCGGCGCAAAAAATACATTTGCGTTCAACGCTCAAGTTCCAAACGTAAAAGCATGGACGGCAGAAACACCCAACCTCTACACGCTGTACATCACGCTGCAAAACGCCGCGGGCGCAACGCTGGAGGTGATACCCGCGCGCGTGGGCTTTCGCACCGTCGAAATCAAAAACGCGCAGGTGCTGGTCAACGGGCAGCCTGTGCTCATTAAAGGCGTAAACCGCCACGAGCACGACGCGCTGACGGCGCACGTCATCTCCGAAGCCGACATGCGCAGGGACATTGAGCTGATGAAGCAGCTCAACGTTAACGCCGTGCGAAACTCCCACTATCCGGTTGCCCCGCTGTTCTACGAGCTGTGCGACGAGTACGGTATTTACGTTTGCAACGAGGCCAACATCGAATCGCACGGCCTGTACTACAGCTTGGATAAAACGTTGGGCAACAACTACCGCTGGCTGCAGGCGCACCTCGACCGCGTGATGCGTATGTACGAGCGCGACAAAAACCACCCCTGCATTACGTTTTGGTCGCTGGGCAACGAGGCCGGCAACGGGTACAACTTCTACAACGCATACGTAAGCCTGAAAAAAGCCGACCCTACCCGCCCCGTGCAGTACGAGCGCGCCGTGCACGAGTGGAATACCGATATTTACGTGCCGCAGTATCCCAGCCCGAACAGCTTCCGCAGGTATGGCGAAAGCCGCACCGACCGCCCTATGATTTCGTCGGAGTACGCCCACGCTATGGGCAACAGCCTTGGTAACTTCAAGGAGTACTGGGAGGTTATAGAAGACCCGAAGTACCCGACCCTGCAGGGCGGCTTCATCTGGGAATGGATTGACCACGGGCTTCAGGTTACCCGCAACGGTAAGACGTTCTACGCCTACGGCGGCGACTTTGAGCCGGCATCGGTATTCGAGGGCAAGGGCAACGACCGCAACTTTGTGATAGACGGCATGATTGCCTCCAACAGAACCCCCAACCCGGGAACGCACGAGGTGAAAAAGGTATATCAAAACATCGGGACAACGCTGCTGAGCAAGCAGGATTACGAGGTGGAGGTGAAAAATAAGGCCTTCTTCCGCGACCTGAGCAGCTACTACCTGACGTGGGAGCTGCTCGAAAACGGGCTGCCTGTGCAGTCGGGGCGGGTGGACAACCTCAACGTTGCCCCTCGGCAAACGGAAAAAGTAAAGCTGCCCGTTACCTACGCCCGTCAGGCTACCGGAAAAGAGTACTTTTTGAACGTGAGCTACAAGCTGAAGGCAGCCGAACCTTTCCTGCCAAAAGATTTTACGCTTGCCGACGAGCAATTTGCCCTGTCAACTTTTGTAGCGCCCGCCATCGCCTTGTCGCCTGCGCCGCTCACGGCAACGCAAACGGCAAAGGAGTGGACGGGAAAAGGTAAAAACTTTTCGGTTACCTTTGATTTGGCAACAGGAACCATCAGCAGCTACACGTACAACGGACAAAAGCTGATAGGCAGCGGCGGAGGACAAATCAACTTCTGGCGCCCCATGACCGACAACGACCACGGCGCGCAATTGAACAACAAGCTGCGCGTGTGGCACGACGCCGGCAAAACGGAACCGGCAACGGTGAAAATTACCCAAGAGGGCGCAGCCTACAAAATTGTAGCCGAAAAATCGCTGCTGGGCGGCGATGCCAAGCTTACGCAAACCTACACCGTTGACGGCAGCGGCACGATAGCCGTGGACAACCGCTTTGAAAAAATCAAGGGCGAACACCCGATGATGCCAAAGTTCGGCGCATGTTTCGTTATCCCCAAGCAGTATAGCAACCTGACTTACTACGGCCGCGGGCCTTGGGAAAACTACATAGACCGCTGCTACTCTGCCAACGCAGGCCTGTACAAAAGCACGGTTGACGAGCAGTTCTTCCCCTACGCGCGTCCGCAGGAAACCGGCAACAAAACCGACGTGCGCTGGCTTTCGCTAACCGATAAAAAGGGAAATGGGCTGAAAATAACGGGCGAGCTGCCCATAGAATTTTCGGCGCTGTTCTACTCCATTGACGATTTGGATCCCGAAAAGGATAGAAACCAGCACCACGCCGGCGAGCTCGCTAAGCGCAACGAAATATACCTCAACGTGGACTGTCGGCAAATGGGAGTGGCCGGAATTGACAGCTGGGGCGCCCTGCCGTTAGACGAATACCGCGTGAAGTATGACTCCTACCGGTATGTATATTTTATTCAACCGGCAAAATAAAATTCAAAAATTCAAAAATTCAAAAATTCAAAAATTCAAAAATTCAAAAATCAAAAGTATGACAAAAAAATTTCTGCTATTTGGATGCGCCGTGCTTTGCGCAGCTAATCTTTTTGCCCAAAAGGCAAAAACCGCGAGCATTGTTCCCCTGCCGGAAAAGTGTACGCTAAAATCGGGCGAATTTGTAGTTAATTCTCAAACAAAAATTGTGCTGAATACGGCAAACCCGCAAATGCAGCTGGCCGTAGAAAACTTGAACGAGCTGTTCAAGACGGCAGCCGGATTTTCGCTTCCGGTGGTAGAGCGCGAGTCGGGCAACAATACGCTGACGTGTACGCTCAACCCAAAGCTGAAAAGCGACGAGGCCTACAAGCTTTCGGTGAAGGCAAACAAAATCCAAGTAGAGGCCAAAACACCACACGGAATTTTTTACGCCACGCAAACCATTCGCCAGCTGCTGCCCGCCCAGATTGAGAGCAAGCAGCAGGCAAGCGGCGTAAAGTGGGCAATACCCTGCATTGAGGTAGAAGACGCCCCCCGATACGGCTACCGCGGGCTGCACCTCGACGTTGGCCGCCACTTCATGAGCAAGGAGGAGGTGATGCAGTACATCGACCTGCTGGCGTACCACAAAATGAACACCTTCCACTGGCACCTGACGGAAGACCAGGGCTGGCGCCTCGAAATCAAGCAATACCCGAAGCTCACGACGGTGGGCGCCTACCGCAACCGTACGCTCAAGGGCGCTTACGTTGCCCCCGAAAAGCGGCAGTGGGACAACACCCGCTACGGCGGCTTCTACACGCAGGAAGATGTAAAGGAGGTGCTTGCCTACGCCGCAAAGCGCTTCGTTACGGTTATCCCCGAAATCGAGCTGCCCGGCCATGCGGTAGCCGCGCTGGCAGCGTACCCCGAATACTCCTGCACCGGCGGGCCGTTTGAGGTAGAAGGGCTGTGGGGTGTGCACAACGATATCTTCTGTCCGAAGGAGGAAACATTTACGTTTCTGGAAAATATCCTGACGGAAGTTGCCGAACTCTTCCCCTCGGAGTACATCCACATTGGCGGCGACGAAGCCCCCAAGCGCCGCTGGGAGCGCTGCCACGC
>JAISAC010000173.1 GCA_031266935.1 Prevotellaceae bacterium | reverse complement strand
TGTCGGTAGCAAATCGCATGTTGGTTGACGTCGGTAAATCCCGTAGGGATGGCATGTCGGTAGAAGATGCCTAACGGCACAAAAATAGAACGAAAATATTTTTATGCGAATATCACATTTTTGACACCCCACCCAACGGGGGGTAATCAAATGTAGCGTGAATATAGCGGTTTTCTGTTCGCAGAGCGTTGCCCTGCGAACAGAAAACCGCTCTTTCAGAGTTTTTGCATCTTCCCACCACGGCTGGCCTGCGGCTTTGCGCACCCTGTGTCAAAGCCGGATTATTAAGAAACGGCTGTTTAATCCCTCGGATTTTAGTATACGGCAGCTTGAAATGCCCCCCTCTGTGCGCTTCGCAGGCATATTTTTTGTATCTTCGTACCCGAAAATGAGCATAAAATGGCGTCCGAAGACATTATAAAAGACATTACATCAAGCGACTACAAGTATGGATTTGCCTCTGATATTGAGAGCGAAGCTATTCCCAAAGGGTTGAATGAGGAGGTTGTGCGGCTCATTTCGGCCAAAAAAAATGAGCCGGAATGGCTGCTCCGCTTTCGCCTCAACGCCTACCGGCGCTGGCTGGGCATGCAAATGCCCACGTGGGCGCAGCTGCGAATTCCCGAAATCGACTATCAGGACATCATCTACTACGCGGCGCCAAAGCCCGCCATCGCAAAAAAATCAATGGACGAAGTTGACCCCGACCTGCGCGCTACGTTCAACAAGCTGGGTATCCCACTTGAGGAGCAAAAGGCGCTGGCAGGAGTAGCTGTCGACGCGGTAATGGACAGCGTGTCGGTCAAGACTACGTTTAGCGCCGCGCTGGCCGAAAAGGGCATCATCTTTTGCTCGTTCGGCGAAGCTGTGCAGAAGCACCCTGAGCTGGTGCAGCAGTACCTGGCCTCGGTAGTGCCGGTGGACGATAACTTTTTTGCGGCGCTCAACGCTGCCGTTTTCAGCGATGGATCATTCTGCTACATCCCCGCCGGCGTACGCTGCCCCATGGAGCTGTCGAGCTACTTTCGCATTAACGCCAGGGGAACGGGGCAGTTCGAGCGGACGCTTATCGTGGCGGAGGAGGGTAGCTACGTGTCGTACCTTGAGGGCTGCACCGCCCCGCAGCGCGACGAAAACCAGCTGCATGCCGCCGTCGTTGAAATTGTGGTGATGAAAGACGCGGAGGTAAAGTACTCCACCGTGCAGAACTGGTACCCGGGCGACAGGCAGGGGCGCGGCGGCATCTTTAACTTTGTTACCAAGCGCGGTATCTGCAAGGGCAGCTGCGCAAAGCTTTCGTGGGCGCAGGTCGAAACCGGATCTGCCATCACGTGGAAGTACCCCAGCACTATCCTTATGGGCGACAACTCGTCGTCGGAGTTCTACTCGGTTGCCGTCACCAACGGCTACCAGCAGGCCGACACGGGTACTAAAATGATTCACCTGGGCAAGAATACCGGCAGCCGCATCGTGAGCAAAGGCATATCGGCCGGATGTGGACAAAACTCGTACCGAGGCATGGTGAAGGTGAGCAAAAAGGCGGACGGAGCGCGCAACTTTTCGCAGTGCGACAGCCTGCTGATTGGCGACAGGTGCGGCGCGCATACCTTTCCCCGAATTGAGGTGAACAATCCGTCGGCGGTGGTGGAGCATGAGGCTACTACCTCCAAAATCGGCGAAGACCAGCTGTTCTACTGCAGCCAGCGCGGCATATCTACCGAAGATGCCGTGGGGCTAATCGTGAACGGATACGCCCGCGAAGTGCTGAACCGGCTCCCTATGGAGTTTGCCGTAGAGGCGCAAAAACTCCTGCAGGTGAGCCTGGAAGGGAGCGTGGGGTAAGACACGCTGCAACGTAATATTCCCTATTTCTCTAATTTTGTTTTTCTGTTTTTCTCTTTTTCTCTTTTTCTCTTTTTCTTAACGTACTATGCTTTTACAGGTAACAAACCTCCACGCTGCCACCGGCGGTAAAGAAATTCTCAAGGGAGTAAACCTTGCGGTGAGCGCCGGCGAGGTGCACGCTATCATGGGGCCCAACGGGTCGGGAAAGAGTACGCTGGCGGCGGTGCTGGCGGGTAACCCCGGATACGAGGTTACGCAGGGAGCGGCAACGCTCGGCGGGAAAAACCTGCTCGACATGACGCCCGAAGTGCGCGCCCGCGAAGGGTTTTTTCTCAGCTTTCAGTACCCGGTAGAGATTGCCGGCGTAAGCAACGCCAACTTCATGAAAGCTGCGCTGACGGAAAGGCGCAGGCATCAAGGCCTGCCGGAGCTCTCGCCGTCGGAGTTTTTGCAGCGCATGCGCCAAAAAATGGCGCTGGTAGAAATGGACAGCGCATTCGCCTCGCGCGGCGTAAACACAGGATTCTCGGGCGGCGAAAAAAAGCGCAACGAAATTTTCCAAATGGCCATGCTCGAGCCAACCCTCGCCGTCCTGGACGAAACCGACAGCGGCCTCGATATCGACGCGCTGCGCATCGTGGCAAATGGCATCAATTCGCTCAAAAACAAGGATAGCGCAGTGCTTGTTATCACCCACTACCAGCGCTTGCTGGACTACGTTGTGCCCGATTGGGTGCACGTGCTTTATCAGGGCAAAATCATAAAAACAGGCACCAAAGAGCTGGCGACGGAGCTGGAAGAAAAAGGCTACGACTGGCTCAAGTAAAGTAAAAAGTAATAAGCGTAAAGTACAGAAACAATACATCATCCGAAATATGGAGTACAGCGATATTTTTATTCCGGTGGCAGAGCACCTGCAGGCGTCTGGCGCGGCCAGGTTGCACAACCGGTGGGGTAGCCGAATTAAGTACGGCGTCAAAGGTTTTGATTGGGCCTGGCTTGACGGCTTTAAGGTTGCGCTCATCGGCCTGCGCAAGCACGGAGCGCCCAACAGCTTTACTTCGCTGCGCGAAGAGCTCTACGCCCTGTTTGCTCACAGCAAATCCTTACCGGTCATTGACCTTGGCGATATTGAGGTGGCGCAGGGCGCAAACGAAACGCAGAGCGCAAAGTCAACCTGCGTTTTGCACAAGCTGCTCGCCAACGGCATTTTTCCCATTGTCTTTGGCGAAAACATGTGGGGTGCAGGCTGCGTGTACGACGCCGTAAAGGCATACCAAAAGAGCGTTGCCGCCGCCTTTATTCTCCCAAGCGTTTGCCTGGGCAGCGCGCAGGAGCCGCTCTCGGACGATAATGTACTAGCCCACTTCATGGCAGACTACGGTCGAGAGCTGGAAACGATCAACGTGCTGGCCTACCAAAGCTACCTCTCTTCGCCTGCCGACGTGCAAACACTCGGCGACAGGTACTGCGAGCTCATGCGCCTGGGCGCCGTTCGCGATGGCATAGGCCATGCCGAGCCGCTGCTGCGCGATGCCGACATGCTCTGCGCCGGCGTGAACGCTGTGCGCTGGAGCGATGCGCCTGCGGCCATTGACCCCTCGCCCAACGGCCTGTACGCCGAGGAAATGTGCCAGCTGGTGCGCTTCTCTACTTTCTCCGATAAGCTCAAAACATGCTACCTGGGCGGATTTAACCTTGTCTGCGACGCCCAGCGCCAAACGGCAAAGCTGGTAGCGCAAATTATTTGGCACGTTGCTGACGGATTGGCCTGCCGAGTAGGCGACGACCCTGCTGTAACCAAAACCTGCCGCAGGATGCAGGTGGAGATGGGAAGCAAAAATCAGCAGCTCATCTTTTACCAAAGCAAGGCAACCGACCGCTGGTGGATGGACATTCCCGTAGAGGGCACCTCCAAATCATGCATCGTCCCGTGCGAGCGGGATGATTACGAGAAAGCCTTGAGCCTGGAAGTGCCCAATCGCTGGCTATGGTTCTACAAGAAGCTCGCCTGTTGAGGGGGGTGATATTTGGCTTTTACACAGCCCTGTGCGGTTAAATAGTTTTAAATCGCTATGTGAAGTTTTATATTCCTCAAAAAATCGAATTTTCAACAATTGTTGTTCGTAAAACTTTGCGTACTTTTGCCTTACCTGTTGGTGAAAAGCAGGCCTACTTTTTTGCAGGCGCCGGCTGACAATATGAAGTAAGAAAGACTTTGGGAGAGTGTATGGGAGTAAGGGCGCTTAGCGCTTGTCAAAAAAGAAAGAATATTGACATGCAGGGCTGCATGCGACTTTTAAAAACAAGCTATATTCGCATGAAAAAGACAACCTGCGTAGCCGTTTTTTGGATGATGATAGGGACTACAGTACTGCGTGCGCAGCACGATTCGCAAATAACTCAGCACATGTTTGGCCAGATACTGTTTAATCCGGCATGTGCAGGTAACGGCGAAATGCTTGATGCAACATTTATACAACGTTCTCAGTATATGGGTTTTAAAGGAGCTCCTTCGCTGTGGTCGGTAGGGGTGAGCGCGCCATTTATGCTGTTTGACGCCAACCACGGGGCTGTTGTCGCCGTAACTGGCGATAAAATAGGAAACTTTGACAACATGAGCTTTAGCGCAGGATACGCCTACCGGCACAAGTTTAGCAGCGCTGCTACGCTGGGGCTGGGAGTTTCGCTGGGCGGGGTATCCTACAAGCTGGTTTCACCGTCCGAATGGAGCAGCTACAACGACGACCCTGCCGTACCGCTGAGGGAAGAATCGTCTTCTACCGGATTCGATATGGGGCTGGGAGCGTACTACGACGAAAGCAACTTTTACGTAGGCTTTGCTTGTCGACACCTGAACCAGCCACGCGTGCTCACGGTTAACAGCGGCGACAAAACATTGCTGGTGAAGCGAACGTTCTACTTAAACGGTGGCTACCGGTGGCAAACGTCAAATGAGAAAGTTGAAATAGACCCGTCGGCTATGCTGATGTTTACATCGCTGGCAAAGCCGCAATTTGAATTCGGGGCTAATGTGTTTTATCTAAAGCGGTATTGGGGAGGTTTATCGTATCGAATAGGAGACGCGCTGGGAGCGCTGGCTGGGATTACGGTTAGCGAGGCTTTCAAAATGGGAGTAGCGTATGAGTACCCCCTGTCGAAGTTGATAGGGACAAATGGCGGAAGCTTGGAGGTATTCGTATCCTACGCTTTTGAGTTGAAGCTGACCAAAAGAGAGAAGAGATATAAAAGTATTAGGTTTTTATAAGTAAGTTAAGTACGTATTTCTATGTGGGTTACGAAAAAAAAAGTCAGATTAGGCCTTGAGTTTCTTATCCTGTTGATGGCAGGATGCTCTGCGGAAATAGGTGGAGAATTGGTTGGAGTGCAGGGGCGGCCACCACAAAGTCAAGAGTTACCCCCGTATGGGATGGTGCTTATTCCGCAAGGTAGCTTCAACATGGGCATGAACGACGAAGACATCATCTTTGCAATGAACGCCCCGATTAATACGGTTTCGGTGGATGCCTTTTGGATTGACCAGACCGAAATTACCAATAACGAGTACCGCCAGTTTGTGTATTACGTTATTGACTCTATCTCTCGCCGCCTGCTGGGCGACCAGTTTGAAGAATTTTTGATTACCGAGAACGCGCTCGGAGAGGCTTTAGACCCACCCCTCGTTAATTGGGAACCGAGAATTAACCCGTCAAATCCCGAATATGCTGAGATTCTCAATGAACTCTATGCTCCTGCTAATTCCATAACAGGAAGATCCTTAAAAGTACAGAAATTGGTGTATGAATACGCTTGGATTGACTACGATAAAAGTCTGGGTAGAAGGTATGGACGGGATACGGCAGAGCTCATTCGTGATGAGTATGGAAACGTAGATGCGGCTTCATACATCATTAAGGAAAACACAACTATTTACCCCGATACGCTGGTGTGGATACGCGATTTTGCTTACGCCTACAATGAACCTTTTGCGCTTCGCTACTTTTCTCACCCCGCTTTCGACGATTATCCTGTGGTGGGAGTAACGTGGAGGCAGGCCAGCGCTTTTTGCGCATGGCGCACCAAGCTGATGCGCGACTACTGCAATAGAATCAGGCGTGCTGTACCTCAAGATTACAGGCTGCCAACCGAGGCGGAGTGGGAGTATGCTGCCAGAGGCGGACTTGAGGGAGGAAAGTATCCGTGGGGAGGGTTGTACACCTACGATAAGACGGGGTGCTACCGCGCAAACTTTCTCCCGCAGCGGGCAAGGTACGGCCTCGACGGAGGAACAAAAACTTTACCGGTGGGCAGCTATCAGCCCAACGATTTTGGATTGTTTGATATGGCCGGTAACGTATCCGAATGGACCGGAAATGCATACGATGAGCAAGCATACGGCTTTGTTAGCAGCATGAACCCAAACTACCGTTACAACGCGCAAAAAGGAGACCCGTTAGCAATGAGGCGCAAAACGCTAAAAGGCGGTTCGTGGAAAGATATCGCCTACTTTTTGCAGTGCGGCGCAAGAACATTTGAATACCAGGATACGGCAAAATCGTACATTGGCTTTAGGTGTGTTCGTACTTACGTGGGTAAATAAGCTTGCCGAAGGGAGGGCGACAGCGTACCAAATCCCACGCATATTGTTGAGGTCTAAAACTTAAATTCAAAAATCAAAGATGGCTAATTTTACAGAAAGCAGGAGCTGGAAGTTATTTATGGCTAAGCTTTACGGCTTAGGAGCAGCGGTAGTTATTGTAGGAGCTTTATTTAAGCTTGAGCATTTTCCCGGCGCCAGCACAATGCTTATTGTGGGGATGTCAGTAGAAGCGTTTATCTTTATATGCTCTGCTTTTGAACCTCTCCCTCATCCTGACCCCCATTGGGAGCTGGTTTATCCCGAGCTGGCTAACGACATGGCCGGAGCGCACGGCGCAGAGTCGTCGAAGGGAAAGTCCAGGAAAAAATCAATCGCAGAAAACATTGAAGTTGCCACCGTTGCTACAGGAGCCTCAATAGGAGAGAGGGCGCCAACAGCAGCCGGTCGCAGCAACGATGGAGTGGCTGCCATTGCTGCCATTGGCAACATTGATTTAAGCAAGCTCAACGTCGAAAAATTGACAACGGGGTTAAACAAGCTGGGAGAAACAACCGAAAAGCTTACAGCCTTGTCGGAAACAGCGGTTGCAGCAAATACGCTTTCCGAAAAAATGCACCACGCCTCTCTTACCGTTGCCAACTTCTCGCAATCGTACGAAAACTCTTCGCAAACCTTGTCGGAATCAATGCATACTCTTGCGGATACCTACCAAGGCACAGCAGAAATTATGAGCGCGTCGGGTAAGCAAATGGGCGACAATATGAGCGCAGCGGGCAAGCAGGTAGCAAAAGTTATGGATGAAGCCGCCGGAGATTTTGCCAAAGCTATAAACACCTCCGGTAAGCAGATAGGCGACGAGGTAAACAAAACAAGCCGGCAGGTGTCCGACGTAATGGGAACAATTGTCGAAAACTTTGCTAAGGTTATGGACGATTCGAGCAAGCTGGTAAGCAGCGAAGCCGGAAAAGCCAGCAAGCAAATGACCGATGTGCTGGGTAACGCTACCGAAAACTTCGCCGCTACATTTGCCATCATCGACCAGCAGATAAAGGAAAATCTGGATGACATAAAGCATAGCAATATTCTATACAACAAGCAGGTAGAGGTGTTGAACAAAAACCTGACGGCGCTTAATACCGCTTACGAGCTGCAAGCGCAGGAAACCGGCAAGTACCATAAAAATTCTGCCGCTATGGGGCAGCAGCTCGAAAAATTTGTGGTAGAGTTGGGGAACTCGGTTGACGAAAACCAGAACCTTACCAGAGAAATTACGCACCTCAACAAAAGCATTGCAGAGCTCAACAACATTTATGGCAGCATGTTGTCGGCGGTACAGCTGGCAACCAAGAAAAAATAGCAACGGAAACATAATACGGACAAAAAAACATAAACATATTAGAATATGTCTGGAGGAGGCAAAGAAACACCGAGGCAAAAAATGATAGGCATGATGTATTTAGTGCTAACAGCAATGCTGGCGCTCAATGTATCGGCTGAAGTGTTGAATGCCTTTGGACTTTTTGAAACCGGATTATCGCAAACGGCAAGGGTATTCAGCGAAAAGAACGACGCTACAGAAAACGTATTTCGTGCAGCCAACGCAGAAAATAAAGAGCGAATAGGGCCGTGGCTCACAAAGTCGCTTGACGTGCGCGAAAAATCGAAGCAGCTGATTGCCTACATAGAATCGCTGAAGATAGAAATGGTTACCCTGGCTGACGGCGTAAATCCCCTGGCCGTAGAAAACGGAAAGGTTATTGGCGAGCGTATTGTTAACGTATCCACCACCGAGCCAAGCAGCAACCTGATGGTGCGCCAGCAAAAAGGCCTGGAGCTGAAAAATAAGCTGAGAGAATATCAGGCTTACTTGCTCTCAATGCTAAAGCCGGAAGCAGCTGCGCTTATTAATAATATTGAGAAGCTGCTCGAAACCAAAAATATTCACTCGGCGCATGGCGGCGGAGTCGAAAAACCTTGGGAGATAGGAACGTTTACGGATTTGCCGGTGATTGCAGCCGTACCTCTGCTTACCAAGATGCAGGTGAACATTCTTACCTGCGAGGCCGATATGATGTCCTACCTGCTATCGCAAGCCGATGCCGGCACGGTAAAAATTGATAACTTTGACCCTGTAGTGCAATCGGTATCGGATTACGTGATACGTGGAGGAAAGTTTGAGGCGCAAATATTTTTGGCCGCATCCGACAGGACGCTGCAGCCGAGCGTGGTAGTAAATGGACAGTCCTTGCACACCATTGAGGGTAAAGCGCACTACGAGGCGCAGGCCAACAGCGTTGGAGAGCAAAGCATAAAAGGAGTTATCACGCTTAACAGCAAATCCTACCCGTTTACTTACACCTATACGGTTGCCGAGCCGAGCGTGGTGGTATCGCCTTCAAAAATGAACGTGCTGTACCGCGGCGTACTCAACCCCATTGATGTGTCGGCGGCGGGTATTCCCGACAGCAAGGTGCGAATTAGCGTGAGCAACGGGGTTTTGAGCAGGGAAAACCAGCAGTACATGATAAATCCGGGGGACGGGGTAGCGTGCGATGTGAGCGTTGTAGCAGAAATAAACGGCGAAATGCGCAACATGGGCAAGAAAATATTCCGCGTGAAAAGCGTACCCAAGCCGGTGCCCGAAATGGACGGAATACAGGGAAGAACGGCAACCCGGCAGCAGATGGTATCATCGCAGGGTATTCGCGCCATTATGCCGCAAGATTTTGACTTCGACATGAAGTTCTCAATAAAGTCTTTTGTGGTATTTGCCCCTATTGACGGATACGTGATGGAAGAGACAGCGTATAGCCAAATGTTTACCGAAAAGCAGAAGAAGATAATGGCGCGGCTGCAAATCGGCCAACGCTTGAGCATTACGGAAATCAAAGCGGTAGGCCCCGACGGGAAAACTGTTGACTTGCAGGATTTGAGCATAAAAGTAAGATAATTGTTACACACGTAGCATTTTGCAGCTACTTAAAAAGGAAATATTCATGAAAAAGACAATTTTTTTAACCCTGACGGTACTTACAGCGTTGCTTGTAGCGGGTGTTACGGAAGCGTTGGCGCAAGCGCCCAGTTCTGCTACAAAGCAATCGGGAGCGGAGGCCGGCGTCCCAAAGAAAAGCTTAGCGCCGGACGGATTATTCAAAAAACAAATCATCACAACGCGCGACCCCATACCTTACCCGTATATTCGCGAAGAAGATGTTATCTGGTCAAAGCGAATTTGGCGAACCATAGATTTGCGCGAAAAGCTTAACTTCTCGCTATACTTCCCTACAGTGGACATGATACTGCGCCGCAGCTTCGTACAAGCGCTTGTAGATGCCATACGTAGCGGCGAAATTCGCGCTTTTGATCCGGAAGATGATGAGTTTACAACGCTACTTTCGCCTCAAGACCTCAGCTCGCGCTTCGACGCCGTAGATAAATCCGAGCGCAGAGCAAAAATGGACGGTACAGGCGATACAACTATTATCATCCCCGGCGAATACAGGTGGGAAGAGGTGCGCGAGCTCCTTATCAAAGAGGATTGGTTTTTTGACAAGCACTACTCCAAAATGATGGTGCGCATAGTAGGAATTTGCCCCATAAAGGTGTACAAAAAGCAGCTCAACACGGGTGGAGATGATGATGCCGATGCCGAGCTGCAAAAAAAGCAGCTCTTCTGGGTACACTACGACGAAGTGCGCAAAGTGCTGGCGCGTACGCCGGCTTACATACCCAACAATGACGCTACGGTTATTTCGTACGATGATATATTTAACGAGCGCCGCTTTTCTTCCTACATTACCAAGGAATCTAATCCGCACAACAACCGCCCCATTTCAAGCTACATTTCCGATGGCTATGCTGCTTTGATAGAGTCGGAAAGGATAAAGAACGCTATCTTTACTTTTGAGCACGATTTGTGGGAATACTAAGCGCTTGCGAAGTATAAAAGGTTGAACACACAAAAGGCAGGGGCGAAAATTTTCGCCCCTGCCTTTTGTGTTCAACCTGCAAGTAATAACTTCGAAGGCTATTTCTTTTTACGGAGTTTTATCCATACAAAACGCTATAGAGCCAAAAGAATAAGCACTCCGAAAGTTTTGCGAGCGTTTGCTACCGTCCGTCAAGCGAGGTAACCAGCGGGGGATAGGCGCTTTCTATCGGCTAAAAATCCTCATGGCGTAGCCGCCGCCGGGAGCCATGCTTACGGTAATTTTTCTGTCGGCAGGGAGGGCCTCGGTTTCCTTAACGTAGTCTCTTGCGATGCGGTCGGCGTTGATGCCGTCGCGGAAAATTTCGGCAGAAAATGAACCTTCGCCGAGGAAGGAGAGGTCTATCTCTACGCTATCGGCGCTCCAGCCGCCCATACCTCCCACATACCACTCGCCAGCCTTGCGGCGGGCAACGGAAATGTATTTTCCTATGGCTCCGTCAACTACCTTTGTTTCGTCCCACACGGTAGGGATGGCGGCGATAAAACCGGTACACTCGCGCTCGGCTAAGTAGGCCGAAGGGGCGTCGCACATCATGTTGAGCGGCGACTCGAAGATGACGTACTGCGCCAGCTGGCGGCTGCGCGTACCCTGACTCATTGGCTCATCGTAAACGGCGCGGTAGTTTTGCTTTGTCGCGTTGCGCATGGCGCCCTGCGTATAGTCCATTGGCCCGGCAACCATGCGGATAAAGGGGATGGTAAGCTCGTAGGTTACCTGATCGACGTTTTGCGCCCACTTCATTTGCTCCAGCCCGAATACGGCTTCGACGTTGAGAACATTTGGGTATGTACGCTGCAATCCCGTTGGCTTGTAAGCCCCGTGAAAATCTATCAGCAGATGGTACTTGGCGGCAACGGCAGCCGTACGCAGGTAAAAATCTACCATAGGCTGGTCGTCGCGGTCCATAAAATCTACCTTGAACCCTTTGATACCCATTGCGGAGTAGTGTCGGCACACGGCTTCCATATCTCTGTTGAAAGCGTAGTAGCCACCCCAGAGGATTAGCCCCACATTTTTTGAGGCGCCGTAGCGGACAAGCTCCGGCAGGTCTATTTCCGGCACTACCTGCATCAAATCGGCTTTTTTGTTCACCGACCACCCTTCGTCGAGGATGACGTACTCAAGCCCCAGCTGCGCGGCAACGTCAATGTAGTACTTGTAGGTGCTGTTGTTGATGCCTGCGCGGAAATTCACGCCGTAGATATTCCAGTCGTTCCACCAATCCCACATTACCTTGCCCGGCTTAATCCAGGAAATATCCTCCACGCGGTTGGGCGAAGCCAGCTTATACACCATATCGTTGTCGGCCAGCTCGGCGTCCTTTTCGGCTACGATTACGGCGCGCCAGGGGAGCGCAGCCGCTCCGCCGCTAAAGCGGGCAATGTAAGGCTCGCGCGTAAGCACTTTTTCCTGAAGCATGTTGTGGCCGCCCTGCTGAACTTCCCTGGGGCAGGTTGCAAAAACGCCCTTGAGTGTTTTGGAGCCGGATGCATTTGAGAGAAACATTCCCGGATAGCTGAGCAAGTCGGCCTCCGCGAGGCACACTTTTTTCCCCTTTGCGCTTTCGACCACTACGGGCAGGAACGCCAGCCGCAGCGAGTCCCACTCCGAAAGCGGAGCAACGCGGTATATGTTTTCAAAAGAGTTGAAGAATTGCGCCTCGAATGAGGCGTTGCTGTTGCTGCTGCCCGTGCGCACGTAGGGGATGTAGGCTTTGCCGTTTTCGGGGAAGCAGAACTCTGCCTGCTCATCTGCTACAAAAAACGGCTTTCGGGACGAGGCTTCAAAGCGGTACGCCACCCCGTCGTTGTAAGCCCTGAATACTACGCTGTAGTCGCCTTTGAAGCGCAGCCTCAGCTCGTTATAGCTCTCCTGGATCTCAGATTTTTTGTAAAACGGCGAAGCAATTATTCCGTTTACGGAGCGGGTTTCCTGCTTTGTCAGGCGCGGGTCAACGCCCCACTTTGTGCCGTCGGCAAGCGTTATGGAGATGGTGGAGGGGGCCAGCACAACGTCGCCGCGGTGCAGCACGGAGTAACTAATGGTTTTGCCCACGGAAATTTCCATCTTCAGCGCTTCCGAGGGAGATTGCAGCACAAGCTGCTTTTGCCCAAGCAGCAGCACCGGCAGCAGCAGCATGAGCGAAATAAAGGATACATTTTTTTTCATGTTATTCAAAAAATAATTTAGGCTCCCTCCCAAGCTCCAAAAGTTAGGCTTTATAGAGGGAATATTAGCACTATGATTCTTATTTTTACGAAAGCAAATGTACACAAATTTCTTTAGAAGCTAAAAATTTATTCTCAATAGTTCTCAATTGTTCCCAATCGACCAAACATTCAGGGAGTAAGAAAATGTGCAAGGCGGAACGGCATAGCGCGACATAGCACAACATAGCGCGACAAGATTTGAGATACGCCCTTTGCTACAAGCCGACAGCGGACATTCCAAATCCCCCGAAAGAGAATATTTGGAAAAAATAAGATTTTTTTGCGCTCCAAATATGCTTTGCATAGAACTTGTAATGAGCATATTGTAATTTAGGGTGCGAATTTATAGGTTTGGCGCGAATTTATAAATCGTTAAATTATAAATAATTTAGTATCTTTGCAGTCATTTTATCAGCGTACCTCCATAAAAATTATGGCAACTAATCGTAAAATACTGTTTGTCAACCAAGAGATGATGCCGTACGTGTCGGAAACCGAGATATCTAAAATCTCTCGCTACCTGCCGCAGGCTATTCAGGACAAAGGCAACGAAATACGCTCATTTATGCCGCGTTACGGATGCGTAAACGAGCGGCGTAACCAGCTGCACGAAGTTATTCGCCTGTCGGGAATGAACCTCGTCATCAACGACGGCGACCACCCCCTCATCATCAAGGTGGCCTCCATACCTTCGGCGCGTATGCAGGTATATCTCATAGACAATGAGGATTACTTCAAGCGCAAGGAGATGCAGTTTGACGATGGCGGGGCATTTTTTGGCGACAACGACGAGCGGATGATTTTTTTTGCCCGCGGTACGCTCGAAACCATCAAAAAGCTGCGCTGGCAGCCCGAAATAATCCACTGCCACGGCTGGTTTTCGATGATAACGCCGCTCTTTGTAAAAAAAGCGTACCACGACGACCCGCTTTTTGCAAAAGCCAAGGTGGTGCTATCCGTGTACAACGAAAGCTTCGACGCGCTTTTCAATGCATATTTTAACAAAAAGGTGATGCTCGGCGGCGTAAAGGCCAAAGAGGTGGAGGCGCTGTCGAAGGTGAGCTACGTAAACCTGATGAAGTTTGCCATGTCGTACGCCGATGGCGTGGCGATTGGCAGCAGCCAAATACACCCGGAGCTCCAAAAGTATATTCAAACGCTAAAAATTCCGGTGCTGCCCTTCCGCAAGGAGCAGTACGTAGAAGATTACATTAACTTTTATGACAAAATTTCCGAAAAAAAATAAGCTTGCCGCACCGGCGCTTGCCCTGCTGCTCGCAACGCTTGCCCAGGCTTGCATAGAGATGGATAAAACTGTAGGCGAAAATTTTATACCCCCTAATCAGCAGCTGCAAATACAAACGCTCGACGCTACGAGCTTCCTTGAGGTGAAAACCGTTGAACTTGATTCGATATCAACAAGCGAATTCGGCACAGCAATGCTGGGGCGCATGAACGATTCGCGCTTTGGCAAAACCTCCGCAGGCTTTGCCGTGCAGCTCCTGCCGGCCACCACCTCCTACACGTTTGAAGAGGGCGTTACCGGATTTGACTCGGTTGTCTTCATTCTGGGCTTCTCCTCGACCTACAGAGGCGACGAAACGCCGATGAACGTTGAGGTGTACGAGCTCAATACCGACCTCAGCACCGACACAGCGTACTACGGAACGCCAAGCGTTGCCGAAAGCATCTCCAACATGGCTGACAACCTTGCAGCCGGCAGCAACAACAGCATTAGCGCCGCAAGCACTACGGCGCGCGTAAAGCTGGCGGATAGCGACGGCTTGTTCGGCAGGCTGTTTGGCCATACGAGCGATGTTGACTCTTTTTTGACCCACTTTAAGGGGATGTACGTGAAGGTGGACGACGGCGACGGCGGCAGCATCAAATCCGTAAGCATGGTGAACACTACAAGCGAGTACGCCTCAAGCGCGCTTGCTGCATTTTACCACTACACCTACGAAGACAGCGATGGCGCTACAAAGGATAGCGTTAAGTCCTTTACCTTTCACGTATTTACGACTACACCCCGCTTCAACGTCTTTTGGCATGACAATAGCCACCTCGTGAGCAACACAAGCACGCTCTACATGCAGGGCTTGATGGGGGTGGCTACCGAGGTGACCATAAACACGGATTCGGTGGAGGCATGGACAGGCGTTGGCGATAAAAAAAGGCGCTACGCCATTAGCCGCGCAGAGCTGGTGCTGCACGTGTCGGACGAAAGCGACTACGCCGCGCTGGACAAGTACTCAACCCAGCTGCAGTGTATTGTGGAGTCAAGCAGCAGGACGAACGGAAAGTATGCTGCAATTCGGGATATGTACGCTTCGGACGGGACCCTCAACTCAAGCTTCGACGGCGCGCTCAACCGGTCGATGATGCAGTACTCGCTCAACATTACCCACTACTTCAACAGCGTACAGAAAGGCGCCGCGTCGCCCCTGCTGATGGTGCCCTACGCCTACACCTCCGACGCCCGCAGCGTGCTGATAAATAATACGGACAAGAAGCCTGAACTGAAAGTAACGTATGTAGAAATTAAGGAGTAGCGCGAAGCGGCGTGTGCCTATGCTTCTATCTCCACCTTTTTGCTCCGCGCAACATGTATGCTCAGCTCGTAGAGCAGGTACATGGGAACGCTCACCAGCATGAGCGTTAGCGGATCGGAGGTGGGCGTGATGACGGCGCCAAGAATCAAAATTACCACTACGGCATGCCGCCGGTACTTTTTCAACATCCCCTTGCTTATCAATCCAATGCGCGATAGCGTGTAGGCAAGTATCGGCATTTCAAAAACCAGCCCCATAGACAGCAAGGTGGTGTAAAAAATATTCATGTACGATCCCAAATCAATGCGGTTGACAACGTGCTCGCCAAACTGGTAGGTTCCCAAAAAGCGAAATGCAAGCGGAAAAACCAGGAAGTAGCCCAGCATAACGCCCGCCATGAACAGCGCTATGCACGAGCAGATAAGGGGAATGCTGCGCTTTCGCTCGCGCGGGTAAAGCGCCGGAGCAACAAACCGCCACAGCAAAACAATAATCACCGGCAGCGACAGCAGCAACCCGACGTACAGCGACGAAGTCATGTGGGTAAAGAAAGGCGAGGCCAGCCGCGTGTTGAGGAGCTCTACCGCAAACTCGTCGGGGCACAGCCCTTCGAAGTGCAGCAGCGCAGCCAGCCTGCACATTGCCCGGTAAACGATAAAGTTGGAGTCCTGCGGGGCGAAAATGGCTTGGGTCATCAGGTCCTTGTTGAAAAATACCAGCACGGTGCATACCACCACCGTCACCGCAGCGCGCAGCAGCACCCAGCGCAGGGCTTCGAGGTGATCCCAAAACGTCATGTCCCGCTGCTCGGGCGCCGCGCCGTCGCTACTCTGGTGCTTGCCCATGTTTGCCTACTCCCTTATCGCTTTTTCGTCGACGTCAATGTTTTTCTTAACCTCGCTCTCCATATCCTTTACGCCCTCCTTGAAGCTGCGTACGCCCTTGCCCAAGCCGCGCATGAGCTCCGGGATTTTTTTCCCGCCAAAGAACAGCAGCACTACCAGCGCAATAATAATTATCTCGGGCATACCGATGCTGCTAAAAAGGCAAAGCACAAATTTGGTGTTCATGATGTCAATTTTTTTATCGCTTAATAGAATAATTTGGGCGCAAAGGTACAAATTTACTTCGTATAGACAAGCATTTTGGGAGCTGTGGCTAAATCTTTTTTTTGAGCGCTATGGAACTCCCGGAGAGAGCACACCTGCTGTAACAGGCATAATCTTGCTTGCGGAGCAAGCAAACCTAATATCTCCTCCGGCGTTGAGCTTGCAGGCGGTTGCCTTTTCGCACAGCCTCTACAAAACCTTATAGGGCCATTTTTATGCGCCTTTCCCCTGCAAAAACCTTTTTTCATTGCATCTGCTTGGAAATCGTAAGATTTTGCTGTAACTTTGCCCTGTAACCCATTTGAAAAGGCGTCAGCCTGCATCTAATTTCTAAATGCCAACTAAAAACCACAACAGC
>JAISAC010000153.1 GCA_031266935.1 Prevotellaceae bacterium | reverse complement strand
GCTACCTTAGTACAGGTTCTCCTCTCCTTTTCGGAGAAAAACCTTATTCTTACAAGGCTACCTTAGTACAGGTTCTCCTCTCCTTTTCGGAGAAAAACCTTATTCTTACAAGGCTACCTTAGTAGTAGTGCATGTTTTTCCTCCAGAATCACGGGCAACCCCTACAGGGTTGTCCGCAGCACCCTCATCTTCGCACCCCCCAGATAAATCTGGGGGTTATTTACGGGGAACGCCTCCGGCGTTGGGAGCAGGCGACCACCCTTTTCACGCAGCCTCCTCCGGTTGGTGGGGATACAGGGCAGGGCTTGCCCTGCCCCTACGGCGCATTTGGAGGTTTTTTTGGCAATATTTGGGACATTTTCATAGCTATTATTAATTATCAATTATCAATTATTAATTATCAATTATTAATTATCAATCGTGTACCAAGAACCTTATTTCTACAGGGCTACCTTAGTAGCCCAAATAAACAGCAGCGATTTTAAAACCTTATTAACCTTATTTTTGCTATTAAGGTTGCCCTTAAATACAAATAAGGTTTTTTTACGCTCATCTTTTAGTTTTTAGTTTTTAGTTTTTAGTTTTTAGTTTTTAGTTTTTAGTTTTTAGTTTTTAGTTTTTAGTTTTTAGTTTTTAGTTTTTAGTTTTTAGTTTTTAGTTTTCACCACAAATCCTCCCCCCACAGCCATCTTCACTTGCAGCTTGGTAGATGAGGTCAGGGTTATGGTTTCGTGGTTGTAGCGCTCGGCGTCCTGGTTGGCTTCGTAGCCGTCGGTAAAGATTTCGGCGGTGTACTGCACGTCGGGCGCCAGAAACGAAAAATCAACCTCAACCACCCGCGCTGTCCAGTCGGTCATACCGCCCACGTACCACCTTCCGTCCTTTTGCTTGGCCACCACCGCGTACTCCCCTACCCTTGCTGCCAGCACACGGGTATCGTCGAAGACAACGGGAACGTCCGCCAAAAATTTTCGCACATCGGGGTACCTGTTGTACTCCGCAGGCGAGTCGCAAAGCATGGCAAAGTACTGGTCGTAGACCACGTACATGGCCAGCTCGTGGCAGCGCGTACCCATGGTGAGCGGCATGCCCGGGTCCAAAGGCTTGAAAGATTGCTGCGTTCTGTTGCGCATGGAGCCGGGCGTGTAGTCGAGGCTTCCGCCCAGCATTCGGGTAAACGGAAAGGTGAGGTGGTGCACAGGGTTGGGCGTCAAATCCCACTTGGCGCACTCCGCGCCGCGCACAGCCTCAAAGTTCAGGATGTTGGGGTACATGCGCTGCAAGCCCGTCGGCTTGCCGCAGCCGTGAAAGTCAACCATCAGCTTGTGCTCCGCCGCCTTGCGGGCAATGGCCTCGAGCCAGTCGAGCGCCTGCTGGTCGTCGCGGTCAAAGAAGTCCACCTTTAGCCCCACCGCGCCCCAGCTGCGCAGGAGCTCCATGTAGGTGTCGGCGTTTTCGCGCAGCGCGGCGGCCACGCACCAAAGAAATACCCCTACATTTTTGGATTTAGCGTAGCGGATTACCTCCTGCACGTCGGTTTTGGGGTTTACCTTCGAGAGGTCAAAGATGTCCGACCAGCCGGCGTCCCACATCAGGTACTCAATCCCGTTTTCGGCGGCAAAATCCACGTAGCGCTTGTAGAGGGCCGTACTCCTGTTCTTCATGCCCGAAGGCACGGAGTCGCCGGGCAGCTCGGCGTCGTGCCACCACTCCCACGCCGCCTTTCCGGGCTTAACCCACGACGCGTCGGCAATGGCCTGCGGCGCAGAGAGCTTGTAGATAAGCTCGTTGGTCAGCAGCGTCCTATCGTCGTCGGTTGCAATAATCACGCGCCACGGATATTCTCTTGTACCCTCGGTTTTTGCAATGTAGCCGGCCTGCCTTTGCACCACCGTAACAAAGTTGCCCCAGCTGCCCATCGCAATGCTGTCGGGGTACGGCGCGTAGTAACCCCGAAAGCCGCCCTTGGTTCTCTCTAAGTACATTCCAGGGTAGCTGCGCAAATCCGCCTCGGCCACCACCACCCGCACCCCGCCGGCATCGGGGTAGGAGAACAGCGTGGGCGTAATAGCCCGCTTGCCCTCGTCTATGGCCGCCGGGGTTTGGTACTTGAGGTAGGGTACCTCCCACGAGGTGAGCGTAGCGGTTTCCGGAAACGTTACCTCCGGCTCGCCGGCAAGGTTGAACTCCGCCGTTTCGCTCTCCACCGTTACCATCCCCTTGATGGCGGTAGCAAAGCGGTAGGCCACCCCCTCGTTGTACGCCCTGACGGTGAGGGCGTAGCTGCCGTCGAGCTCCACCCGCTTTTCGTTGAAGCTGTCCTGCAGCGTTGCAAACTTTCCGTACAGCGGCGTGATGGTTTGATTTACCGAACGCGGCAGCACCTTCTTCACCTTAGGCCGCGCCCCAAAAAATTTCCCGCCAACGGTCAGCCCAATAGCCGAAGGCGCTACAACCTCCCTGCCCTTGTAGGACACGGAGTAGGTAATAGCCTCGCCCATGCTCAGCGAAAGCTTAAGGCGCCCGTCGGGCGAGGTTACGGAGTACTCGGCGCCCTGCGCCGCAACGCCGCTTGCCGAGGCAAGCAGGATGCTGATAATGACGATTGCTGTTTTTTTGTACATAGTTTTTTTTTGAAATTTTGAATTTTTGAATTTTTGTGATTATGAATTTTGAATTAAATCCTCTCTCTCAGCCGTCATTCCTGTCCCTCTCAGCCGTCATTTCCTGTCCCTCTCAGCCGTCATTTCCTGTCCTCTCAGCCGTCATTCCCGTCCCTCTCAGCCGTCATTTCTTGTCCCTCTCAGCCGTCATTTCCTGTCCCTCTCAGCCGTCATTCCGAGCGCAGCGAGGAATCTCCTCCACCTCCCACTCCATCGTCCCCGTCATTCCCGCGAAATCGGGAATCTCCTCCCATACCACTGCACTGGGGTAGCCCGATGGCGGGAGATTCCACGCTGCGCTCGGAATGACGGCGCAGCGAGAGAGAGGGGACTTGCAGGGACGACCCCCGTATGCTGAAGCATACGGTTAATAGAGTGTCACCCCTGCGGGGTTTTACGACAACTCCTGGCAAGTCCCGCAGGGACGACACTTTATTAACCGTATGCTTTAGCATACGGAGCGGAGATGCGCGGATGCTCGCTTGTCCGGGCAGTCCCGCAGGGACGACACTTTTACATCCGTTATATGTTATTTATTTCTTATCCCTTAAAGACAAATAAGGTTTTTATGCCGCTCATAACCGCTATTGAGGGGATGCTGTTCACCGATAGGTTTCCTCTTGAGCATCTTTCGCTCGCATCAATAGCACCTCAAGATTTAGCCCGCCATTGCAAAAATTTTGGCGGTATGGGAAAATTTAGTACCTTTGGCGGTAGCGCTAAAGCAGCAAAACGATGATACTCCAAAACGAATTTGAATGGTACCTTAACCACCAGAACGAGCTGGTGAAGCAATATAGCGGGCAATATCTGGTGATTTCCGGACAAGCCGTCGTATATAGCTCTGAAAGTAAAGAAGACGCCTACCAAAAAGGCATCAGTAGTATCGGTGTGGGAAAGTTTATATTGCAGCTATGTACTCCCGGAACCGAAGCATATACTATAACTTACCATACTCACCGCGTTAGCTTTAAACCCACTCTCCATGCCTAAATGTGAATACACTTACGCGTATTTATCCGAATATCAGCAATGTACTTACATTGCCGGTTAAAATTGAACGAATTGACTTTGTAGCGGAGGCAAAATCCCGTGCTTCTGCCTCCGCTCCTGTCGTCGTCGTCGCCAAACAACCCTCCCGCAACGACCTCTTCGGGGGGCAGCGACCGCCGAATTGCAGGAAGGGTATCCAAGTCTCCTCCGAAACTCTTTCATTGTTAACGCAACGCGTTGCCTGTTTATTTTTTTAGCAGCTTGGAGGCGGCCTCCAGCTGCTCGTAAAAACCCTTGCCAAACTTGCGAATGACAGGCTCCTTGAGAAACCGAAAAACCGGAATGCTATTTTTTTCGCCAAAGGTGCGGGCGCTCCGGCATATACCCTGGCAGTCGTAGTTGAGCGCCAAATTATCGCCCACCCGCCTGACGCGAATGGGGTACAGGTGGCACGAAATTGGCTTGCGGTAGGCGGTTTTGCGCTCCAGAAAAGCTTTTTCGATAGCGCACAGGCACGTTCCGCTTTCGGAGAAGTAGGAGTAGGCGCACTCCTCGCTGTAGCCCACCAGCGGCGTAACCAAATCGCCGTCGTCGTCGCGCACCGCCACGCCCTGCCTTGCTATGGCTTTTTTGCCTTTTGGGGTGAGGTAAGCGTGAAAATTTGGCAATTCCTGCAGCAGTATTTTTTCTTCGTTCTTCTCCAGCGGCGCGCCGCTGTCGCCGTAAACGCAGCATACGCCAGCGCAAGCGCTCAGGTCGCAGCAAAAGCAGCAGGTAAGCAGCTCTGCCGGCACTATTTTATCGTCTATCTGTAGCATTTGGTGGTGTCCATGTTCTATTGATATAATAAGGGATAAGAAATAAATAACATATAACGGATATAAAAGTGTCGTCCCCCTCGGCTACGCTCGGGGCAGGCTCTGCGGGACTTAGCG
>JAISAC010000149.1 GCA_031266935.1 Prevotellaceae bacterium | reverse complement strand
TTGAGGAAAACAACGTCGTCGGCGCTGCGCTGCGCCACCTCGGCGCTGCGTCCGGCGAGGTAGAGCTTTAGCGTGCTCACCGCCTTGCCGCCTATGGGCGCCAGCCGCTCCTTGTTGCCCTTGCCGATAATGCGCAAAAAACCTTTTTCGAGGTACATGTCCGAAAAGCGCAGGTTGACCAGCTCCGACACGCGCAGCCCGCAGCTGTACAGCATCTCAATGATGGCCTTGTTGCGGTGCCCCTCGGGCTTGCTCAGATCCACGGCGGCAAGGATGCGCTCCACCTCGCCAACGGTGAGCACCTCCGGCAGGCTGCGCTTTTGCTTGGGTGCGCCTATCTGCTGGGTGGGGCTGGCCGCAATGGCGTCGTCGAGAAGCAGGTACTTAAAAAAAGCCTTGATGCCGCTAAGCACGCGCGCCTGCGAGCTGCCGCTAAGCCCCCTGTCGTACAGGTGCGATAGGAGCTGCTCTATGTGCTCGCGCGTTACCTGCTGAGGCGCCACGCCGTACTCGCTCTCCACAAAATCGCGCAGCTTGTGCACGTCGGCGGCGTATGCGGCAAGCGTTTTCTCCGACAGCGACTTCTCCAGCCGCAGGTAAACCAAAAAATCGGCTATGGCCTCATCCCACGTCATTTTACATCTTTGCTATGGCACAGAAAAATTCATCGCACAAAGATAAAACAATTTTTAATATCCGCGAGGCATTTATGTATGCAAAATTTGCGACCTTTGCACCTGCAAAGCGGCTGAAGAAAGGTCGCGCCATTTTTTTTCGCTTCAACCCAGAATTCAGGTGTGTCCATGTTTTATTGATTGAAGTTTCCACTCTTGCTAAATCTAATAATAACAAAGGGTTATAAGGCAGGTAAAAATATAATTTTATAATAATGAGTGAATTAATAATTACAAATTAGATATTTCAAAAGTGTGTTTGCCGTTCTGTAGGGTAGGGTGTGCAAAAGGTGAAAAATTTTTCTTGCAAAAATCAGCAGAAAAAATTACGTAGGTTTGCACACCCTACCTGACGGGCAATGCACAAAACCACGCCACGCGAAGTATAAATAAATAAATTACACATTAAGAGATGCGAAATAAATAAGATATAACAGCTTTATGATGTGCGGCAAACAAGGTGTTGAATGTATATGTATCCGGCAATCCGTCAGGATTGCATCGCTCGGTAGCCAACGCATCGCATGTAATTATCGCGCATCCCGTTAGGGATGCATCCCTGACGGGATGCGCGAGAGGTGTCACGGCATATTTTTTCTACCGAGCGACGCATCCCGCTGGGATGCAAAGACAACATGGAACATCTAACACGCTACAAAGGTCAAAACATAACCGTTTTGGCTGTGCATAGCAATGAATTGCGCAAGTATAAAACGAGATAAGGGAACAACATTTGCATGACGTTCCCTTATCAGGTGGAGGTTTCCCCCGCAAGGGAATCCGTTACAAAAGTACAAAGTATATTTTAAGCACCAAGTAAAGCACAAATTTTTTTTTATTTATGGCAGAGGAATAGCAAAGTTGCAGCTTCTTATCAACCTTAAAAACAGGCTAAAGGCAGGTATATATTATTTTTTTATCCCTAAATTGAAGCAACAATAAAACGATAATCAGCAGCATTGATATTCCCAATTCTTAATTCCTAATTCTTAATTATATAATGTCTTACGCCGAAGCGCTTCGATACCTGTACGCGCAGACCCCCGACTTTCAGAGGACAGGAAAGGTGGCCTACAAGCCGGGGCTGGGCAATACCCTGCTTCTGGATGAATATTTCGGTCATCCTCATCGCCGCTTTACGTCCGTTCACGTGGCGGGTACCAACGGCAAAGGCTCTACCTCGCACATGCTGGCGGCGGTGCTGCAGCGCGCCGGGTACAGGGTAGGGCTTTACACTTCGCCCCACCTGAACGACTTCCGCGAGCGCATCAAGGTAGGCGGCGCCGAAATCCCGCCTCAGCGCGTGGTCGACTTTGTGGAGAAGCACCGGGCGGCGGTGGAGCGCATCCACCCCTCGTTCTTTGAGTTGACCATGATGATGGCCTTCGACTTTTTTGCGCAGGAAAAAGTTGAGGTCGCGGTTGTTGAGGTTGGCCTGGGCGGACGCTTAGACTCCACCAACGTCATTACGCCTGCGCTCAGCGTCATCACCAACATCGGGCTTGACCACACCGACCTGCTGGGCGATACGCTCGAAAAAATTGCCCGCGAAAAGGCCGGCATTATCAAGCCCGAAGTGCCCGTTGTGGTGGGCGAGTACCAGCCGGAGATAGCGCACATATTTGAGCAAAAGGCAGCCGCATGTGGCGCCCCGCTCGTGTTTGCAAGCCGCCGGTACAGCTGCCGCTATACGGCGGGCTACGAGCTGGATTTGCGCGGCAGCTACCAGCAGCGCAACCTCTGCACGGCGCTGGCGGCGCTGGAGTGCCTGCGGCAGCGCGGCGTCTTTTCTTTTTCCCAAAAAAACGTTGAGGATGGCCTGCGTACGGCCGCCGCCGCTACCGGGCTGAGGGGGCGCTGGCAGCTGCTGCGCAGCGCACCGAAAATTATTTGCGACACCGCGCACAACGCCCACGGCCTGCAGCAAACAATGGCGCAGCTGGCAGGCGAAAAATACGAGCAGCTGCACATCGTCTTCGGCATGGTGGCCGACAAGGATATTGGCAGCGCGGTTGCGCTCCTGCCCCGCGCCGCACGGTACTACTTTACGCAGGCCTCCGTTGCCCGCGCCATGCCCGCCGACGAAATGGCCCGCAAGTGCCGGACGGCAGGCTTGCAGGGCGAGGCATACCCTGCGGTGGAGCAGGCGCTGCTTGCCGCCATAGAAAATGCCGCCGCCAACGATTTTATTTACGTCGGCGGCAGCACTTTTGTTGTTGCCGATGCGCTCAAAGCTTTCCCTAATTTTTGAACTTGTACGTGAGGTCTTTCCGGTAGGTGCTGCTGCTGCACTCCGCCTCAAATGCTATGCTGATGGAATCGGCCGGCACAACGCTGCGGAGGCTTTCGAGGTCAAACGATACGATGCTTTGCCGGTATTTTATTCCCTTGTCGCCGTTGCTGTTGTGCCGGAAGAGTAGCTTTACGCTTCCGCCGCGCTGCAAGGCGGCGGTATCGCACAGCAAGCGCTCGGTGTGCTTAGCCGAATCGGCGCTGTACGAATAGTAGTAGTCAACGTTCAGGTAGCGGCTTCCAATCCACGCCACCTCTACGTTCCGGAGCGAGTCCGACGGGGCGTACAGCGTTGCGCTATCCGCCGGCGTTGCGTCGTAAACGTTAATGTGCGCTACGTACACAAGCGACACAACGTAGTCGTAGCCGGACACCTTTTCGTCCAAAAGGACGTTGAAAACAACGAGCACGCGGGTGTTATTCTGCAGCTTGTCTTCCACCGCCGATGCATTTTTAGGCCACAGCTTCAGGCCGAAGTCGTTCAGCACGTACCAGCTGCTGCTGTCGGGCGTGTACTGTATCACGGCCAGCTCCGTTTGCGGAATGAACTGCTCATACTCCCCATCGAGCGAGCAGGAAGATAGCGTAGCGGCAAAGCACAGCGCAGCAGCGTATGCAAGGCCTTTGAGGTATAATGTTTTCATTTGTATATTCAAAAATATTAAATCTGCGTATAAAATCTGTATATAAAATTTGCGTATAAAATCTGCGTATTCAAGCTGAAATAAAAAAAATCGCCATTCCAAAGGTAGCTTCAAAATGGCGATTGAGCAAATAAATGGGGAAAAAAATTACAAAATTACGCTTCCGCCATAGCTTTTTAGCTCAGGCGGCAGGATAAAATTCTACTCCCACTCCAAAATTTTCTTAAAATCATACGCTTCCGGATTGGGCACGTATTTTTTTGCAGCCTCATAGTCGGCAGGCGTGATAAAGTGCATCACGTGGCGCATGATGGACTGCACAAACTGGCTGTTGATGTCAACTAAGCGCGGCGGGATTTTTCCCGTTTTTATGTCCTGCAAATCGCGCAGGAATAGCGGGGCAACATCGCCGAAGTTGTTTACGTAAACCATGCAGCCGGTGTGCCCTGCCTTGTAGAGGTCGTACACGCCAAAGCCCAGCAGCGAGCAGTACTGGCGGTCGTACGCTATGGGCACGTCGCAGCGCACCTCGTAGCCTATCTCCACCGGGCGCGTTTTGACCTTCAGCTTTATTTCTCTAATTCTGTTCTCAATCATTTCGCAGAAAATGTGTGCCTTCGAGACCTTGCCCAGCTCGGGGTGACCGTGCTCGTCGTACGAAAAGTTGATGCCCGACTTCTTGATTTCTTCGCCGCTCAGCTCGTGAAATACCCCCTCGGAGATAACCGCCGCGCCGTACTCCTCGCCCATAACCTTGCGCTTGATGATGGACGAAATTACGAGGTTTACAATCTTGTCGCAGGTAATGGTGGTTTTGTTGAACATTTCGGGGATTACAATCATCGGGTAGTGGCACGACGCGCCGATGCCAAAGGCTAAGTGCCCCGCCGAGCGGCCCATGGCGGCAACAATAAACCAGTTTTCGCTGGTGCGGGCGTCTTCGTACACCACGGTGGCGATGTTGGAGCCTTCGGCGCGCGCCGACTCGTAGCCGAAGGTAGGCGTACCGTTGGGCAGCGGAAGGTCGTTGTCAATCGTTTTGGGGACGTGGATGTTGGCAATCGGGTATTTTTTGTCCGACAAAAATTTTGCCACCCGGTTGGCCGTCGAGGCAGTATCGTCGCCCCCAACGGTAACCAGCAGCTTTACGTTGTTCTGCTTAAAGAAGTCGAGGTTAAAGCGCTGATCAAAGTCCTCCTGCGTTGGCTTGTACCGGCTCATGGTGATGGCCGAGCCGCCGCGGTTGAAAATGTCGTCGGCAAACTGAAAGTCAATATCCGAAATGCGGGGAGATTGCTGGAAAAGGCTGCCGTAGCCTCCGTGCAGCCCGATTACGCGGTAGCCGCTGTTCAAAAAAACCTTGGCAACGCTGCCAACTACGGTGTTCATGCCGGGTGCAGGCCCGCCACCTGTCAAAATTGCAATAGCATCTTTCATGTCTTGAATGTTGTTTTTTGGGGTTGTAAAAATCAAAAATCGCGCAAAGGTACACAATTTTCGGATACGGTAGCGCGCAGCGCCAACAAAATCCGAGGCAAAAAGTCCGCAGGGCTTACCCGTGCATAGCCTCCGCACCTCGAAAACCTTATTTTTGCAACCATAAACATCCGGTAGCCTCATAACGTTTTGCATGGGCAAAATTGATATGCGAATCAAGGGTTGAAAGGCGCCCCGCCCTTTTCAAGTGATTTTAGGGCCACGTCAGGTAGGAAAAACAAGGCTCGTATGAGGTTGATTTTGTGCTGAAAAGAGGTAATCGAGTCATTGGCTTAGAGATAAAAAGCGGCGCAAAAGCAGAGAATAAAGGAATGAAGATTTTTAATGAAGCCTTTCATCCCGACAAAATGCTGATTATCGGCACAAGCGGTATTCCCTATGATGAGTTTCTGAAAATTAACCCAAAAGAACTGTTTTAGGAGAGTTATGCATATTTCTCTGTTGCCTTGCGCTTCCTATAGTATTTTCAAGCTTATTTTGCTAATAATAAACCACTTGATAACTTCATCCCCCCGTCCCCGCGAAGGCGGGAATGACGGGGGATGGGTAGTTACGCCCAAAACCTCTCATATGCTGACATGTAAATGCACCTGCTTTGCTTTAACTTGGCTCAAAACATGGCCTGTATCCAACCTGTAAAACAAAAAATCTTACCATTTTTCAGCTTCGTCTATGATTTTTGTGTAACGTTGCTCAGCGCGTTATGTAATTTTACTCAGCATATTGAGCAATTTTACTCAGCACATTGAGTAAAATTACTCAATACATTGAGTAAAATCCGAATTTGTGATTGAACATACTAATTTACACATGCTTAAAAAACGTATGGAGGAGCCTAAAAAGTGATGTATTTCAAATTCGGTGGGATTAGTTCATTTATTTGTTTATAGTTCGTTTGATTTTCGCCGGCCCTGCTGTTACGGTTTTGTCCACATCGTGGGAGGGGCTGTATTTTCCGGCCGGCATGTCTGCTAAGACCGCCGAGTTGCAGGCTCTGGCCACCGGAATGTAATCGCTCAGAGCCGTGCTGATAGCCGAAGCCGCCAACCCGGCAAGCGCTCCAGCCAAGCCACCGCCGCTCACCTTAACGGATGTGTCGTAGATAATGGTTCCTTTACGCTGAAAAATGACTTCATTTGTGATGGTAGAACGCAGTATATACTCAATGCTAACGGTTATGCTGCTGCCGATGGCTGATTTTTGCCACTCCGTAATGTAGGTAAACAAAGCAGCGTCGGCGCCGAGTACTGTCCGGAATTTGTCAAGCGGGCCTGTTGCGTAGTTTTCAGCGTCGTACGCGCTTTCCGTTTTGTAGAGGTCCAGGCATAAGAATGACGGAACTACGTAGTAGCCTTGTTCGCACAGCGTCCTCGACAGGGTTACGTAGAAAAATTCTTTCGCTTCTACGTTGGTCGTTGTGTTAATTGGCGGCATCACCGCGATAGATAGCGGACGCTCGCTGTACATTTTTGGATATACGTCCGCTCTGGTCGGCCTCGAAACGCTACACGACTGCACCAATAGCGGGCAGGCTAATAAGGCATAAAATATTTTTCTCATTGCTCTAAACGTTTAATAATACCTTCAATAAATGCCGTAGATTCGGGATACAGCGCTATTTCCATTTTCATCAGCGCTATTCCTTCTTTTGTTTTTCCTTGCTTAACAAGCAAATAGCCGTAGTCGGCATAAATTCCGGGGGGAACGGTTTTTCGTCCGGCTTTTTGGTGGTCAATAATATACTGATATTCCTTCAGCAGCTTTTCCAGGTCGTTATCAGTATTGTTTTTCACGTAGCTATAGCTTGCTTCCTGATATTTTCCCCAGTTGTAAAGCGTTTTTTGCGAGGCGCAGCCGGCAAGCAGTAAAAAGCCGGAGGCAATAAAAAGTATCTTTTTCATGGCAGATTAACTTGTTTCGTTTCTTGTGTCGCTATAATCACTTTTTTCTCATACAGCGTTTCCCCTTTATACACCACTTTGAGGTGCCGGGTGCCTGATTTAACCGCATAAGTATTTCCTTTAACCCGTAGCTTTTTTATCTGGTCAACTTTGGCTGTAAAAGCGGGGTTATCATCAACCATAACCGTAACGCCTTCGCTGTACGAAGTGCTGCCACCCTGCACAAATTGCAGGTATCCCTGATTATCCAAGCCTCCGCTTCTGCTGACGTTACCAACCGAGCAGGCGGCAACCATGCAGGCGGTGGCAACGATAAGTATAATTTTTTTCATTATTTAATCTCCTCTATGTAGTATTTTGAAAGTTGTGCTTCATCAATTTTGCCCTCTACGAACTCGGCGATGGAAAATTCGTTATCTACCGACTCTCCGCCCGTCAAAGTGATTTTTATTTTTCCGGCCACCTTGCCGGGAAGCTCCATTTTCATGCCGGTTTGCGGATTCTTCACAGCTTTCCCCTTTTCTTTTACTACAAACAAATCGCCAACGTTCAAGCCTTGCGTTTTACCGCCCGATACGTAAAAAACGCCGTCTTCTACGGTCAGAAAATAAGCTTTCCATGGGCGGTCCATGCAGTTGTTGATAATGTTTTCGGTAAGCTGGGAAATGGCTGCGGAGATGGCTTTATCGCTCAACGTGGCGTCAAAGTCGGCCGAGCCGCCAATCCCCAACGTCGTTTTTGACTTCATTTCGGCAGACCCTTTAGCTTCTTCCGAGTAAATAATTTGCCCCGACGACACGTCTACCAGCCGGAGGCTGACAGCCGCTTCTACGATTTGGGTTTTGGCGCGCGACACAAGGTTTACATCTCCCACATTCTTTCTTCCGAATTGCGTGATAGACCCTACAATAATGTAATCGGCCGGCACTTCCGGACGTTTTGCCTCCGCGCCCTTTGCTTCAAGCAGCGCTTTGTCAATGTCCGAGCGCTCCAGCAAAATAAACTTTTCCGTAGCGGCAAGGCGGGTAGTCAGAATGTCTAACGCCTGCTTCGCCATGGGGTCATTTTCTTTGTCGTAGAAGAGCCCCTTGCCATACTGCGTTTCGTTAGAAAAACGGGCAATGGCTACCTTCCTTTTTAATACTTTTCCTGCTTCAGCAGGCGCTTGTACCTGCGATTCTACCTGTGTTTTTTTTACTTGTGCATAGCCCGGAACAAAGGCTACTGCTAATAAGGTAGAGAATAATAAAACTTTCATATCTATAGGCTGCTAATTTATTTAGTTGCTTACTTTATAAACGTACAAATGTACAACCAAATTGTATAATCGGCAAAATGTTTGGCAGAATAATTTTTGGTGGCTTCAGAAGTATTTGGTTTTTTGTTTGTATCGTCATTCCGAGCGGAGCATAGACATCACCTAATTTTCGGTCCCTGTCGCTATCTTTAGCGTACCCTGCGATACCTTCACTTCAATGTGCTTGCCGGCGTGCGAAGGCTCGCCGTCGTAGTGGGTGTAGCCGCTGCTTGCGCGGTCTATGGAGGCGGAGCGGCACCTGAAAATTTCGATGTAGCGGAGCTTGTCTATTTGTCGGGTAAAAAGCCGTATGCCGATTTCCGGTGCGCGGTAGAGCGGAAATTCGCTCAGCACCACCACATCCAGCACACCGTCGTGAACGCTGGCCCTTGGCGCAATGTAGGCGTTGTTGCCCCACTGCGAGGCGTTGGCAAACGTAATCAGAAATGCCTTGCGGCGGATTACTTTTCCGTCAACGGTAATGTCATACTCTTCGGGCTGGTACGAAACAAATTGGCGCAGAATTTGCCGTATGTAGGTGATAAAACCGCGGGAGGATGCTTGCGCAAACAAAGCTCCTATCAGCGCGTCGAAGCCAACGCCGGCGGTGCAGAAAAAGGGTACGCCGTTCATCAGCCCGTGGTCTGCCCGGCACGTTTTGGCAGCGGCTATAAGCTGCAGCGCTTTGCGGGGGTTCATTGGGATGTGCAGGTGTCGCGCCAGCCCGTTGCCCGAGCCGATGGGCACAATCCCCAGCGCCGTGTTGGTGTTTATCAGCGCCTGCGCCACCTCGTTTACCGTGCCGTCGCCGCCAATAGCCACTACAGTATCGTAGCCTTCGTCGGCAAACTTTTTTGCCACAACGGTTGCATCGCCGGCAAACTTAGTGCGGTAAAAGGCAACACGAAATCCCTTGCTATACGAAAAAAAGCGGCGAATTAGCAGGGGCAAATCCCGCCGCTGCTTTGCGCCCGAAGCTGGATTCAGGATGAAAGCAATGTTAGTCGTAGCCAAGTTAAGAGTAGAAAGTTAAAGGTTGCATGTTGAGTCGTGAATGTTGAATCGTGGACGATTTTTGGCAAAGGTAAACAATTATTTTGGTATATTTGTGCAAATGTTCTCAATTCTCAACTCTCAATTCACAATTGGTATGCGCGTAGAGGTGGACGAAAAATCCGGATTTTGCTTTGGCGTAATCAGGGCTATCGAAAAGGCCGAGCAGCTGCTTGACAGCGGCATGGAGCTATACTCGCTGGGCGAGATAGTGCACAACAGCGTTGAAGTCAACAGGCTTAAATCAAAAGGACTAAAGGTAATCAACAGGGAGCAGCTTGCGCTGCTTCGCAGGGTAACGGTGCTCATTCGTGCGCACGGAGAGCCGCCGCTGACCTACGAGATTGCCGTCCAAAACGATATTACGCTCATTGACGCCACGTGCCCTGTGGTGCTGCGCCTGCAGAGCCGCATTAGCGAAAGCTACAAAAAGGCAAGGGAGCTTGGCGCGCAGCTGGTAATTTTCGGCCAGCGGGGACATGCCGAGGTCAACGGTCTGGTAGGGCAGGCCAAGGGCGACGCCGTAGTGCTGGAAAGCGTAAACGAGCTGCACCTGCTGGATTTTTCGCGCCCCATCATTCTTTACTCGCAAACGACCAAAAGCTTGGAGCAGTTTGCGCTGCTTTGCAGCGAAATTCAAAAGCATTTGCAGCGGGGGTTGCTGTTTGAGGCGCACGACACTGTCTGCCGGCAGGTGTCGCACCGCAAGCCGCACCTGCACCGGTTTGCGCGAAAGCACGATGTGATAATTTTTGTGAGCGGCTACAACAGCTCCAACGGCAAGGAGCTCTATCAGGCATGCAGCGAGGTCAACGGGCGTAGTTACATGGTGCAGGATAAAGACAATTTGCAGGCGGCGTGGTTTGGCAGCTGCCGCTCGGCAGGCGTATGCGGCGCCACCTCTACCCCCCGCTGGCTGATGAACGAGGTAGCGGAGGCAATAAAAACCGGACAGCTGCACCGGTAGCCCTGCGCTGCAAGTCAGGTGAGGTGACTTCAGCCTACGCCAAGGGCGTAATGCTCAAAAAACCGCAGCAGCTCTATCAGCAGCGCAATGCCCATGTGGATGATAATCCCGCCCCAGATGTGCCGCGTTTGAAACGCCAGCGCCCCCAGGAAGTACCCGCCAAACAAAGCCGAAATTGCCTCCAGCGCAGGCTTCCCAAAATGCAGCGCCACGTACACCGTCACCATAGGCAGCACAGCGCCGCGCCCAAGTATTGCCGCCATACCAATGACCAGAGCGCCGCGGAAAAACAGCTCGACCATTACAAAATCTGCCATGTAAACGGTTTCAAACATCAGCGCGTTGAGCCATTCCGGGCGGCCGAAAACATCCTCAAAAATCCACGGCTTGTAGGTAGGGTAGTACGACAGAAAATCGTCGGTGAACGACGCAAAGATAAGCAGCGGAACAATTACCACGTACAGCCACAGGTATGCCTTTACGTGGTGGTTGCCGCGGCAAAGACCGTACAGGCCTTTGACTTTTTTGTCGAAAAAAATACGCAGCGCAAGCAGCACAGGGAGGATAAACATGAGGTTGCGCGTACGCCACATCACCTTGAATACGTATGATTTTTCGGCAAACGAGTAGCCATTGAAGTCAAGCGCCTCGCGCCACGAAAAGGCATCGGAAAAGCTGACCAGCAGCATGAACAAAAGCGCCTTGACGTAAAACGCCGGGCGGCGCAGCGCTGCGTAATTGCGCCTGAAAACAAGCGACGGAACGGCAACCAGAAAGTAAAGCCCTGCGTAGCGAAGTAGATGGTTGGCGTAGGTGTTGTCGAATGGGGTTAACCCGCGCTCGAACCTCTCGCCCCATGCCGTACCGTACATCAGCGCAATGCTGCACGCTACCAGCAAAACTGTATAGGCGTACGCCCACGGGTTGAAATCCTGACGGAAAAATGCAGTGAAGTTACGGAAAAGAAGCTTGAGGCTGTTTCTCATGATATTTTGTGCCTAAAGTAAAAACATCCTTGCCGATTTGTCAACGAAAAGTATTTTTGCAGCAGCCTGCCTCTGCGTTGTTAAGCAAGCTGCAATTTTTCAGTGCCCAGAACAAGACTCGAACTTGCACACCGTAACCGGCGCCACCCCCTCAAAGTGGTGCGTCTACCAATTTCGCCATCTGGGCTTTTGTACAGCCTTAATTCTAATGTGCCCGGAACAGGACTCGAACCTGCACAGCCTTGCGACCGCTAGTCCCTGAAACTAGTGCGTCTACCAATTTCGCCATCCGGGCTTTCGACTTTTGGGAGGGCAAAGGTATAAAAATATTGCGATATAAAAAAGTTACTGCCGCAAAATCCTCAGCAAATGCACCTAAATTTTGTCAAAACGATCTGCGTATGCAGGTTATTATTCTATGAATAAACTATATAGCAACTACAGCCACAGCGCCGTTGCAAGCTGCTATCCGGCATTTTTCCGGCAGAAATTATGAGGCTACGAGCTGGGAGAACCTAAAAGTTCATCCAACGAATACACATCGTTAGCATCAACTTCGTCGGGGTCGTCTAAGGGAAACCATTCTTCCGGCCTGTCTTTCCATGTATCTTCCGGAGAAAGCCAGACCGTAACGCCGAGGTAGTAATCCTTGCTTCCATTATGACGGACGAAAAAATTATAGTACGGATACGTGAATTCTTTTACTATTGCGCTATCCGTTAGCTGTTTGTGCGAGCTGAATACCTCTTCGCTAAGGCTGCCACTGTTTGAAAGGCAGCTGTATTCGCCATCGGCATATTTGATGATGAGCAAATAGTCAGTAATATTAACGCCAGGCCCCGTTACCCCAAAATCGGCCATATACAATTCTGTGATCTTATCGAATGAGGGAGCGCTAAACGTGTCGGCGGTACAACGAAAGATTTTCCCGACCTTGATAGCGTCATACAGGTAATGGATAGCGTCGTCGGCTCTTATAGCCGCGGTTGGATATGCAGCTCTGCGATTACGTACTTGGGCTGCCTGCACGTAATGCGCATGGAAAGATTTTTGTACAGCTTTACTTACCAGAGCCGTACCGTCGTATTCCGAACTCGGAGGCGTCGGTACGCTCACGTCGGGGTCATTCTCATCCGGGGTATCGGTACTCCCGCAGGAAAACAAAATTCCCATTAAGCATACGGACAAAATTCCATAAACAATTGATGAAATCTTCGTCCTTCCTGCTGCCGCTAAGCCTGAAGAAAAAATTTGTGTTTTCATAATTGACAATTTTTTTAGTTAGATATGACACCGCAGAAATATGCTGCGGGACAAAATTACATGAAAATCTTGCAATATCCAAGTTGCGAGGCTTGCTGGTCAGTACAAATATTTTTTTTGCGGTCAGCGGACAAACTCCACCTCCTTAAACCCAAAGGTGCGCTGCTTGCCGTCGGGGGTTTGCAGCACCAGCTCGCCGCTTGGCAGCGCTGCGGCAATGCGCGCCGTGAAAACTTCGCTGCCGCACCGGTAGGCAAAAAATCCGCTGCTGCGGTAGAGAAGCGAGGTGTAGCGGCTGTCGATTTCCGCAAAATCCTTTTTGCTTTTGGCCTCTCTCAGCTGCCCGTAGCTTTTCAGGATGCAGCCTGCAAGCATTTTTACCTCGTGCCTTACGTCGCGCATTTTTCCGTCGCACAGCAGCATGGAGGTGGCGTTTGCGACGGACACAAATTGCCGCTGGTTTGCGTTTAGCCCAACGCCCACCACCGATTGGGCAATACGCGCGCCGCTGACGCTCTGCTCAATGAGGATGCCGCAAATTTTATTGTCGTTTACGTATATATCGTTAGGCCACTTGATGGTAGCCTTTATGCCTTCTCCGTGCAGGTAGGCGGCTATGCCCAGCGATATGGCTTTGGAAAGGTAAAACATGCTTTCGGCAGGCAGGAACGTGGGGCGTAGCGCGATGGAGAAGGTGAGGTTAAGCCCCTTTTCGCTTTCCCAGCGCGCATTTTGCTGCCCCCGCCCGCTGGTTTGGTGCAGCGTGGCTACGGTAGTCCCCTCCGGGCAGCCCTGCGCCAGCGCCTCCAGCGCCTTGTCGTTGGTAGATTCCAGCTGGTCGAAAAAAAGCAAATCCATAAGCTTTGAGAAGGGGTTTAAGGCTTGCGCCATGCAGCAAAAAAAATTCGACCGGCAACCGTACATATCGGCGATAGTCGAACTCTTTATAGCATTTGGTATGCGCGGTTTCCGGCGGCTACGCCGGAGAGGCCGAATGTGAGGTTACTTCTCCGAGAAAAAGTTTTTCACCTCGTTGTTGTGCACAATTTCCTCTTTGAAGGCGTAAGCTCCGGTCTTTTCCGATTTCACCAGCTTGATGCACTTGGTATAGCTCTTTGCCGAACTTTTGTCGGCCTTAAATGATGCAACTGCTTTCTTTGCCATGGTTTATAACAATTTAATTGTTTACAATCAAGTATTTACCTACGTGCGCTTGCTACTTTATTTCGCGGTGCACGGTTACCTTTTTCAGGCAAGGGTTGTACTTTTTACGCTCCATCCTGTCGGGCGTATTTTTTTTGTTTTTGGTGGTAATGTAGCGCGACATACCGGGCACGCCGCTTTCTTTTTGCTCGGTGCACTCCAGAATTACCTGTACCCTGTTACCTTTCTTTGCCATTTTTTATGCTGTCTTTATTGTTTTAATAGATGGAAATCAATCCTTTGGCTTGCGCCTTGTTCAGCACGGCCTTCAGCCCGTTTTTGTTGATGGTGCGAATACCGGCCACCGAAACTTTGAGCGTTACCCAACGCTTTTCGTCTTCCAGCCAAAATTTTTTGGTGCGAAGGTTAGGCTCAAATTCCCGCTTGGTTTTAATATTAGAGTGCGATACGTTATGGCCACGCTGCACGCTTTTTCCCGTAACTTGACAAACTCGTGACATTGCTTTTACTATTTATTTGAATGGACTAAATTTTCTACGTTCTCTTCTACGTTCACAATTTTGAGGGTGCAAAGATGAGAATTTTATTTCAACTCTCAAAGTTTTTTTGCAAAAAAACACCGAAATTGGGAAAAAAAATTTGCGATTGAGCAAATTAAAGCATACCTTTGCACCCGCTTTTGACGAAAAGTTCTGGATTCAGTAGCTCAGCAGGTAGAGCACATCCCTTTTAAGGATGGGGTCCTGGGTTCGAGCCCCAGCTGGATCACACATCACACACAAGCATGTTTGCACGTAAACAGCAGCATCAACTGCTTGCGCAGACGAGGCACGACGGAACGTGTACCACCTTGCGCATCCATGTTTGTGTCGAGGCTGCCTGTACGCTTCAGCACAAAGGTTAGCGCGCCGGCAAAGGGGGTATTGACCTCGTGCGCGGCGTACGTTATGCCTACTTCTTTTTCTTTCCGGTGTCAATTTCTTTCTTGGCCATAATCGTAATTATCAGAAAAATACGCAAAGTGCGTAACGCATTTTGCGTATTCTTTACGCTTCATTTCTGAGGTGAAACTTTTTTCCAAAAAAAAACGTTAGATGCTGCAAGAAGGGCAGCGCTATTTTTGAACTTGCAAATATTTCCTCCGAAAATATTTGTTTATGCAGAAATAAGTACCTATTTTTGCGGCATATAAATTAAAAAAAATAATCACAGAATACGACATTACATTTGATTAATAGCGATAGCTTACGATATCAAATATGCGTAAATTACCAAATGTGATTTATATTAAAATTCGGCTGTGGATACGCGCTTGACCTGTACTTTCTCTTTCGAGAACGACCAGCGAGGTAAAACTTTCGACTTCGCCCTCCGCCGGAAAGATACGCACGACGAAAAAGGTTACTGAAGCGATATTTGCTTTTGGTACAATCTATCGCAAACCGAAAACAATTCAATTAAGCAACTGGAAAAAGCCAGATTCTCCAAAATAATGTAAGGAATGTCAACATTAGCAAAAGCCATAGAGATAGCGATTTTCGCTCATAAAGGTCAAAAAGACAAATCGGGTGCAGAGTACATTTTGCACCCTCTTCGCGTAATGGAACGAGGAAAAACGGAAGTCGAAAAAATTTGTGGCGTATTACACGATGTTGTCGAAGACAGCGATTGGACTTTTGAAGCACTTGAGAAAGAGGGATTTTCAGCCGAAGTGATTGCTGCTTTGCGTTGCGTCACCAAAAAGTCGGAAGAGGAAGACTATGACAAATTTATAGACAGAATTACTCCAAATCCCATTGCTGTACAAGTTAAGCTCAACGACTTGCTTGACAATATGGACGTAACCCGTTTTGAAGAGCTCAACGAATGGGACTTGAAACGCTTAAATAAATACTTGAAAGCATATTGGAAATTGAAAACGTAAATAAGTAAAAGAGGTCTAAATCTTTTTTTTTGGTGGTGTCCATGTTCTATTGATATAATAAGGGATAAGAAATAAATAACATATAACGGATATAAAAGTGTCGTCCCCCTCGGCTACGCTCGGGGCAGGCTCTGCGGGACTTAGCGGGA
>JAISAC010000115.1 GCA_031266935.1 Prevotellaceae bacterium | reverse complement strand
GCGCGAAAAACAAACTCATTCCGTCCGAAAAATACCGGTTTCGGCATCTCTTATGTTTTGCCGGTAGTATTGGCGTTACTCACTGCCGAAAAAGGTAAAATCATCGTTATCGAGAACCCGGAATCGCATATTCACCCCCGTGGACAGGCTGAATTGGGAAAACTTATCGCCTTGGCGGCACAGACAGGCGCCCAATTGTTTATCGAAACGCATAGCGACCATATCCTCAACGGTATCCGTGTAGCCGTAAAAGAAGGTATTATCGACAAGTCAAAAGTAAATGTACTGTATTTTGATAAGCAAACAACAGATATTGAGCAATATTCCCAAATTACTCAGATAAAAGTAGATAAAAATGGCGCGTTAAGCGATTATCCGAAAGATTTTCTGGACGAATGGAGTAATCAATTTTCAAAATTGATTTGATTATGAAGCTGTTTTTTAACGAACTTAGCTGCGATCCTGTTGCCGACAGTAAATATTCAGCTATTGAACGAATGAACGTTTTTGCCAAGTGTGAACGATTAAAACATAATCCTTATGTAGAAGAAATGCGTTCAACCGATTGGGGCGGAAACAGGTTTATCAGAAAAATACACGGAAACAATATTGAAATAGTGTTGCATAAGACACAGAGGAAATATGCCTTGCTGGTTAAAACTACAGGACGTAATTTAAGGGAAACACAAGGAATTGCAAAAATTTTAGAAGAGAAATTCAACAAATAGCACCTGCCATCCAAAATTCAAGAAGAGAAATAGGTAGTTAAAATACAGATAGAACGATGGTCAACTTGCAACCTCATTTTCACCTTTCTTATTCGATACTCAACGATTTGACGGGGTTGAAGCGCGCCGCGCGCCAGCTTTGGCACGAAACGGCAAGCGTCGAAATCAGGCATACGGACAGGCCGGCCAGCGCAAATATCCACCAGTCGAGGTGGGCTTTCTGCGCGAAATGCTCCTGCCAGCGCGTCATCATCCACCATGCTACCGGAACCGCCGGAACAAAAGCCGCCGCTATCCACAGGATAAAACGGTTGTTCAGCAGGCGAACGATGTCCATTGATGTAGCCCCGCTTACCTTCCGGATTCCTATCTCCTTTGTCTTCCGCCGAATGATGAAAGCCATGATGATGACTAATCCCATGTTGGCAACCAGCAGGCTGAGCAGCGAAAAGACCCGCACGAGCGATTCGGCCTTCAGCTCGCTGTGATAGACCTCGGCGTACACGTCCTGTAGAAAAGCGTAATCGGCCGGGTAGTCGGGAATCACCTCCGCCCATACGCGGTTGAACGCCGCCAGCGCCTGCGGGACACGGTCGGGCGCGAGGCGCACCATGATGCAGTGCTGGAACAGCTTTCGTTGCAGCAGGAGCGTCGGTTGGGAGGCTTCGTAGGCGGTCGTGTAGGTGAAGTCGTCGGTTACGCCCACAATCCGCCCTTTGCGGATGTAGCCCACGCCGGCGCCGAGGCCGTCAAGCTCCAGCCGCTGCCCAATGGCTTCGTCCGGCGAAGCGAAGCCGAGCGCCGGCAGGGCGCTGCGGTTGATGACGTATTCTTCGGCGGGCGGAGCGGACGGCTCGCCGCGGCCGTACAGCATGTCGAGAAACATGCTGTTTTCTTCCCCGTACATTAGCGTGGATCGCTGAAATGTCGTTCCAGCTACGGGGACGATGTCGAAGAAGGGCAGGAAGTCGTCACCGGACACGAGTATCGAAAGGAAACGGCCTTCCGCTTCGCCCTCACGACGGACGGAAACGCCATCTCGAATGGCCGAGCCGGGCAGCTGCATGGAGGAGGTGACGGCCTCAATTTCGGAATATTTCAGCAGCTCGGCGCGGAGCACGTCGTAGCGTTCCTTCACGGCGTCGGGCTGCTCCTTCATCACCAGCACGGCCTGTTCGCGTCCGCCCACCTGCGACGTCTTCACCATGCGCATCTGCCGGCTGATCCCGAAGGCGACAATCACGATAAACATCACCATTGCGTACTGCGCAATCAGCATGAAGCGTACGCCGGAGAGCGAAAAACGCGCGGGGCGCAGGTCGCTGCTCATGTTCAGAAGCAGCGTGGCCGACATTCCGCCCGCAACCGGCAGGATGGAAACTAACCATGTGGCGAGCAGGAACAGCAGGCAGAACACGCCGCCCTCCGCCGCGCTCAGCACGTCGAGCCGCACGTGCAGGTAGGGGCACAGGATGTATGCCAGTGCGCTTCCCGCGAGAATGGCCGCCAGCCCGAGCGCCAGCGCCAACCGGCTCTCGTCGACCAGCACGGTTGACGACGACGCGCCGTTAATCCGCAGCAGCTGGTAGTACCGCCGGCTGTGCGCGAATATCAGCCCGGCGTTCAGCCAGAGGTTGAACAGCACGATGGCCAGCAGCAGGATATTCGCCCCGACGACGATGTAAATGTAGCTGATATTCCCGTTTGCCTCCATCTCCCGTTGCAGGTGGCTGTGCAGGTGAATGTCCGTCAGCGGCGTCAGGTGGGGAGATGTTTTGCGCGGGTTGTCTCCGTCCGCTTCGTCTATTCGGGCGGCAATTGACTGCCGGAGGTGCGCGAGGTCGGCCTGCGGATTCAGCAGCAGATAGACGTAGGTATAGAGCCGTTTGCTGTTTTCGGGCGCGTCGTGGACAATCAAATCGGTATGGAAGTGCGTGTTTTCCGGGAAATCCTCGAACACGCCGCTTACAAACACCGTCTGCAGCTCAAACCTCCGCCCGGAAAGCTGGAGTTCCTTTCCCACCGGCGACTCGTCGCCAAACAGCTCCCGCGCAAGGCGTCGGCTGACGATTGCCTTTCCGGGAGCGTCCAGCACGGTCGTCCGGTCGCCTTCCAGCAGCGGGTAGCCGAACACGTCGAAGAAGTTGTCCGTCGCGAAGTAGAAATTGTTCATCACGTGAGCCTTCCCGCCGCACGTCAGCACGGCGGTTTCAACGCGGTTCATCAGCGCTACGTCTTCAATTTCCGGTACGCCGGTTATGATGGGGTCGTCTTTCGTGAAACCGTAGATACGCCCGTCCACCGGTTCGTCGCCGTACCGGAGGGCCAGGCGGACAATCCTGTCGGCCTTCTCATGAAAGCGGTCGTAGCTCATCTCATACTTCACATACGCATACGACGCCGCCATACACGCAAAAATAACGGATAGCCCCAGCAGGTTCACAATCCGCAGCGACCTGTTTTTCTTCAGACGATTCAGCAGCATAGCCATTACTTTTATCCGATTCTCATTATTTTCTCTACTTCCGTTTGCCGGTGATAAACGTGTACATGGCCGGCACCACGTAGAGCGTGAGGAAAAATACTACAGCTCTACGGAAATCAACTCTTGCCCTAACTTGTGCAACCCCTGCATGATGCGCTGAGATTGCACCCTGCGCGGACGACGTACGCCGGCAGCATAGTGCCACAGCTGGCGCTCGTTAATACCCGTAATACGGCTTAGCGCAGACTTGGTAAATACGCCGCTGTAAGCATTTAGCAAGGCTTCGGCAGAGAGCTTAAATTCAAGCTCGTATTTTCCCTTGAAAACATCGGGTATGGGGTCGCCATCGGCCAAGCTGCTCTCAACGTGAAACTCAACGGCCTCCTTTATATTTTTCTTCACCTCATCCAGCGTGCTGCCTGTACTCACGCAACCCTGCAAAATAGGGGCATGTGCACAATAATTGCTGCCGGTATATTCAACTTCTACAAATACTTTTTCCATAATTTTTTTTATTTTTTAAAAGCAGGCTTATCGTAACCCTGCCTGTTTTAAAATTGATTCTACTAACTTGTGGTCTAACTCTCTGTTGATCCCGTGGTTGGGAATGGTTACCTTACCCTGCTTTGTCGAGTGCTTGTACTGCTGATGGCTTCCCCCCGTTGCTTGTAGAAGCGCCAGCCATCCGCTTCTATCAGCTCAATCATTTCCCTTACTTTTTTTTTCATAGCGCTATGCATTTTGTTTGGCGCTACAAAGATAGTAAAAAAGCGAACTGATTGTGCAATCAGTTCGCTTTTTTACTGCCCACCTGCCCACCACCGGCACATTTAAGTAATAGAATTTTTTCTACTTCCGTTTGCCGGTGATAAACGTGTACATGGCCGGCACCACGTAGAGCGTGAGGAAGGTAGAAACGGTCAGCCCGCCTACCACTGCAATGCCCATCATGATGCGGCTGTTGGCGCCTTCGCCGGAGGCAAATACCAGCGGCAGCGTACCGAGTATGGTCGATAGGCTGGTCATAAGGATGGGGCGGAAGCGCGTTGCCGAGGCGTCCATAATGGCGTCCATGAGCTTCAGCCCGTCGGCCCTGCGCTGGTTGGCAAACTCTACGATGAGGATACCGTTTTTGGATACCAGCCCCACGAGCATGATGATGCCGATTTGCGAAAAGATATTCATCGTTTTGGCGTTTATCCACAGAAAGAGCAGCGCTCCAAACACCGCAAGGGGCACCGTAAACATGATGATGAGCGGGTCGCGGAAGCTCTCAAACTGTGCTGCCAGCACAAGGTAGATGAGCACCAGCGCCAGCAGGAAGGCAAACATGAGACTGGACGCGCTGTCGCGAAACTCTTTGGATTCGCCGGCAAGCGCCGTGCGGAACGTATCGTCGAGCACCTCTTTGGCAATTCTGTCCATCTCGTCTAACCCGTCGCCAATGGTTTTACCCTTTGCCAGCCCTGCCGAAACGGTGGCCGACACAAAGCGGTTGTAGCGGTACAGGTTGGGCGGCGTGCTTGTTTCGCGCAGCGACACGAGGTTGTCGAGCTGCACCATTTCGCCCTGCCCGCTGCGCACGTAGATAGAGCGCAGGTCGAGGGTTTTGCTGCTCAGCTGCCGCTCCATTTGTCCAATCACCTGATACTGCTTGGAGTTGATAAAGAAGTAGCCAAAGCGCTGTCCGCTCAGGCCCAGCTGCAAGGTTTGCCCTATGTTCTGCGTAGAGATGCCCATCAGGTTGGCCTTGTCGCGGTTAATATCCACGCGCACCTCCGGCTTTGTGAACTTCAGGTCAACGTCGGCCATCTGAAACACGGGGCTTTCGTTGACTTTTTCCATAAACTTCGGCACAAACTCCTTCAGCTTGTCGAGGTTGATGCCCTGCAGCACGTACTGCACCGGCATCCTCACGCGTCCGCCAAAGGTGCTTTGCTGCATAACGAACGAGCGGGCGTCGGTGAGGGGGTAGAGCTTTGGCGTAACGGCTTCATATACCTCCTGCTGCGTTCGCTGGCGCGTCATGGGGGGCGTCAGCATGAGGCGGGCAAAGCCGCCACCCGACCATGCCCGCGACATGATGAGCTGCGTTTCGGGAACGTTGTCAACAATGGTTTCGGTAACGTTATCCATGTAGCGGCTCATGTACTCGTAGGTAGTACCCTCGGTGCCGGAGCTGCGCACGATGAGCAGCGACCGGTCTTCGAGCGGCGCCATTTCGGACGGGATACTTGTCCACAAAAATACAATGCCTCCCCCCATTGCAGCGAGCAGGATGATAGCTACCCAGCGGTAGCGCATAAAGCCGGCAAGCGTGCCGCGGTAAAAGGTGGTAAGCCCGCTAAAGAATGGCTCGGTAACGCGGTAAAACCACGGCTGCCGCGCCCTGTGCTTGAGTATTCTTGCCGACAGCATGGGCGTAAACGTAACCGCAACAAAGGCCGAGATTAGCACCGATCCGGAAATGACAATGCTAAACTCACGGAAAAGCCGCCCCGTGGTGCCCTGCAAGAACACGATGGGGAAAAAAACCGCCACCAGCGTAATGGTGGTAGATACAACGGCAAAAAATATTTCGTTAGCGCCCTTTATGCCGGCCTCAAGCGGGCTAAGCCCCGCCTCTATCTTTACGTAAATATTTTCCATCATCACAATGGCGTCGTCCACCACCAGCCCAATGGCAAGCACTATTGCCAGCAGCGACAGCACGTTGATGCTGAACCCCGCAAGGTACATGATGAAGAAAGCCCCAATGAGCGAAACCGGAATAACCACCGTTGGGATGAGCGTGGAGCGCCAGTCGCGCAGGAAGAGAAAGATGATGAGCACCACCAGCACAAAAGCAATCACAATGGTTTCGCCAACCTCGCTGATGGACGACCGGATGAACGTCGTGTTGTCGTTAATCATGTTGATGGCCACATCTTCGGGGAGGTTCTTGGCGATTTGCGCCATGCGCTTGTACACCTCGTCGGCAATTTCGATGTGGTTGGAGCCTGGCTGCGGGATAACGCCCACCCCCACCCCCGGTACGCCGTTTTGCTTCATGATGCTGCGCAAATCTTCGGGACCCAGCTCGGCGTAGCCCACGTCGCGGAAGCGCACCACCTTGTCGCCCTGCTGGGCGATGATGAGGCGGTTGAAGTCCTCGGGGGTTACGAGCAGCCCCTGCGCGCGTATGCTCAGCGCCACGTTCTTGCCCTCGATAAGCCCCGAGGGCAGCTCCAGATTTTCGCGCAGCAGCGCCTCGCGCACGTCCATAGGCGTAAGGCCGTAGCCTGCCAGCTTGCTCGGGTTCATCCACATGCGCATGGCGTAGCGCTTTTCGCCCCAGATGGTGATGGCGCTAACGCCCGAAATGGTTTGCAGCTGCTCCTTGTAGGTAAGGTCGGCTATTTCGGAGAGCTCCAGCAGCGAGCGGCTGTTGCTCTGGATGCCTATCATGAGGATGGGGTCGGAATCGGCGTCGGCCTTGGAGACGGTAGGCGGGTCGCAGTCCTTGGGCAGGAGGTAGATAGATTTGGAAACCTTGTCGCGCACATCGTTTGCCGCCGACTCCATGTCGCGCCCCAGCTCAAACTCTACCGTGATGCGGCTTTGCCCCGTGCTGCTGGTGCTGGTGAGCGACCGTATGCCCTCAATGCCGTTGATGTTCTGCTCCAGCGGCTCGGTGATTTGCTTTTCGATAATATCGGCATTAGCACCAATGTAGCTGGTGTTCACCGAGATGATGGGCGGGTCAACGCTCGGGTACTCGCGAACTCCCAAAAATGTGTAGCCAATTAGCCCAAAAATGGTAATGATAATTACGCTTACCGTGGTAAGCACCGGGCGATTAATGCTGGTTGAGGAAATGGACATGTGATTTAAGTAGGTTTAGATTAATGAATTAATGAATTTCAGGTTTTATGCAGACGGCGAATTTGCAGGCTTGGCGTTAGCGCTCAGGCGCTCGCCTCCACCTTTTCCGCGTACAAAAATATAAAAAAATGGCAAGAGTAGCTCATGAAAATAAATTATTTGCCGTAAAAATTGCTGTGCTGCCCAAGCTGTAGAGGCGGGGCGCTACGCCGTTTGTGGCGTAGCGCGATACGACAATTTGATTTACACCCGGAAAATCCGAAAACTTTGCGGAATTAGAAACTTTTCGTAATTTTGAATTTCCGAAAAGTATGCAAAAATCAAAAGTTTTCGGAAATTAATACTATGGTAAAAAGAGAAACATACCTGTCGCAATTGCGCGAGCTGAAAGATGTTCAAATAATTAAAGTCGTTACGGGGGTACGCCGCTGCGGGAAATCTACGCTGCTTGGGCAATTCGAAGATGAATTGCTGGCGGCGGGCGTACCGCCGGCAAATATTCAGCATTACAACCTCGAAGAACCGGAAAATACGGCCCTTGAGCATTGGCGGGATTTTTATTTTCACATAAAAAACTCGCTTTCTGCCGAAGGAATGAATTACATCTTCCTCGACGAAATTCAGATGCTTGATAATTTTGAACGTCTGCTCGACGGGCTGCATATTCTGAAAAATGTGGATTTGTATGCAACGGGAAGCAACGCTTACCTGCTTTCGAGCGAGTTGGCAACCATTCTCACAGGGCGGGCGCTTACAATAGAAATGCATCCTTTCTCGTTTTCGGAGTATATTGATTATCAAAATATTGATAAGCAAAGCGATGCTGATTTGGTAAGCTATTTGCAGACAGGTGGTTTTCCGCAAGCCTTAGAATTGCTCAAAATCAGCCATTCCGCTTACGAAAATTATCTCAAGGGGCTATATTCAACTATTTTAGAAAAAGATATAAAGCCGCGAAATGCCATTTATAGTGAGGTGGCATTTGAAAATCTTGTGCGGTTTTTAGCTGATTCTGTTGGTAGCGCTGTTTCGGCAAACAGTATAGCCAACTATTTTATTCACACCAAAGACAATATTGACGATAAAACTGTAAGCCGCTATATTTCAATATTTAATAAAAGTTATCTGTTCTATCACGCCAACCGCTTCGATTTGAAAGGCAAGAAAATTCTGAAAACGCAGGGCAAGGAATATATCGTTGATACCGGTTTTCGCAATGTGCTTTTGGGGCGTGAAAATCTTTCGGATTTGGGGCATATTCTCGAAAATGTGGTTTATTTTGAACTCTTGCGGCGTAGAAACAGCGTTTGGATTGGGAAAAATGCCACTCACGAAGTTGATTTTGTGGCGAAAGACACAAACGGCTACATGCATTTTTATCAGGTTTGCCTGACAATGCGCGAGGAAGGTACTCGCAAGCGGGAGCTTTCGGCTTTTGAGAGGCTGAAAAATCACCACCCGAAAACCGTTATTTGCCTTGACCCCGAAGAGCCGACTTATAACGGAATTGTACAGCGAAATGCAACAAAATGGCTCTTGAATAGGTAACAAATGAATATGTAGCAAAATAAGTTGAAATGCAACCACACGCAGGGTGCATTTCAAATTGTCGCTTTTGTTCATTCCGTAGGAATAAATCGCTCGGTAGAAAAGGCAACGTTCCGGTGGTTGTCGGCATCCCGTAGGGTGGGGTGTCAAAAATGTGATATTCGCATAAAAATATTTTCGTTCTATTTTTGTGCCGTTAGGCACAAAATGTTGGTAGAAATCAATGCGCTGTTCGGAAAAATCCCGTAGGGATGACATGTCG
>JAISAC010000078.1 GCA_031266935.1 Prevotellaceae bacterium | reverse complement strand
CCTCTTCGACGCCCAGGGACGCCCTGTATTCACCGGCGACGTATCCGTCCTCCGCGCCGGCCTCACCGCGCCCGAAACGCCCGGCATTTACCACCTCGTTCTCGAGGGCAAGGCCGGTACAAAGGTGATGAAGATAGCGGTAGGGCAGAGGGGAAACTAAAAACTAAGAACTAAAAACTAAAAACTAAAAACTAAGTTTAGAGTTGTTCATTAGCGTATTTTTTTGGCACACAGATGACGCAGATTTAAAAGATAAGCACAGATAAGACTTCTATCTGCGGTATCTTTTAAAGCGGCGCTATCTGCGTACTAATTTTTGTGTACTATAATAAACGCAATAATAATTTGCTTATTAATCAAGGATTTAAAGTGTACGGCAAAGCCGCCGCTCAACCATAGTAGAGACGGGGCGCGCCCCGTCTCTACTATGTCTTGTGCACGTCAGTAACATCAACATTCACATTTTCTAAAATTCTCTGACTTCGCCGCCTTGTGAGAATGAGTAGGGAGCATCTTCGGGCTGTACGCCGCGCTGGGTATTAGGCGCAGGCGACATGGCGGCGTTGATGGTGGCGCCACCCAACAGCTCGCCGTGCGTCAGGTAATTGCGCGTAACGGGCTGCCCGTTGACCGACAGGGCGCTGATGTACTTATTCTCCTCGCTGTTGTCGGGGGCGTTGATGGTTACCGTTTTCCCGTTCTCCAAGTGTAGCTGCGCCCTCTTGAACAGCGGTGCGCCCAGCACGTACTGGTCTGTTCCCGGGCAAACAGGATAAAAGCCAAGCGCCGAAAATACATACCATGCCGAGGTTTGTCCGTTGTCCTCATCGCCGCAGTAGCCGTCGGCGTAGGGGGTGTACATGCGATTCATCACCTCGCGCAGCCTGTACTGCGCTTTCCACGGCGCGCCGGCGTAGCTGTAGAGGTAAATCATGTGCTGGATGGGCTGGTTGCCGTGGGCGTAGTTCCCCATGTTCATCACGGTCATTTCGCGAATTTCGTGAATTACGCCGTGGTAGTAGCTGTCGTCAAAAATGGGCGGAACTACAAATACGCTGTCGAGCATGGCTACGAATACATTTCTCCCACCCATGAGGTCAATCAGCCCCTGCGGGTCGTGAAACACCGACCACGTGTAGTGCCAGCTGTTGCCCTCCGTAAAGGCGTCGCCCCACTTGAAGGGCGAGAAGGGCGTTTGGAACGAGCCGTCGGCGTTGCGCCCGCGCATCAGGTTGGTCGAGGGGTCGAATACGTTGCGGTAGTTCAGGGCGCGGGCTGCAAATCGGTTCACTTCTTCCTGCGGACGCTGCAGGGCAACGGCAAGGCGGTATATGCACCAATCGTCGTAGGCATACTCAAGCGTACGGGCGGCGCTTTCGTTAATCTTGACGTCGTAGGGCACGTAGCCTAACTTGTTGTAGTGCTCGTGCCCGTACCGTCCGGTTGACGATACGGTGGGATGCACATTTTCCGTACCGTGCAGCAGCCCTTTATACAGCGTTTCTACGTCATCCACCTGCAGGCCTTTCAGGTAGGCGTCGACCAGCACCGAAGCGGAGTTGTTGCCAACCATGCAGCCACGGTGCCCGGGGCTTGCCCACTCGGGAAAAAATCCGCTCTCTCTGTAGGTGTTGACAAGCCCCTCCTGTATTTCCTCGTTGACCGAAGGATACATGAGGTTCAGCAAGGGAAACAGGCTGCGGAATGTGTCCCAGAAACCCGTGTCGGTGTACATGAAGCCGGGCAGCACCTTGCCGTTGTAGGGGCTGTAGTGCACTGCTCGCCCGTCGGCGGTTACCTCGTACAGCTTGCGCGGAAACAGCGTGGCGCGGTACAGGCAGGAGTAGAAAGTGCGGTACTGGTCGAGCGTTCCGCCCTCCAGCTCTATTTTGCCGAGCACTTCGTTCCACGCCTGCTTGCCGCTTTCGGCAATGGCGTCAAAGGAGTTGCCGCCCAACTCTTTCAGGTTTTGCTCTGCCTGCTCCGGGCTGATGAACGACGAGGCCACGCGCGCCTGCACCTGCTCGCCCCTGCGGGTAGCAAAACCTATGACCGCGCCGGTATGGTTGGCTTGCTGCTCAAGCTTCCTGGCGTTTAGCGCGCCGTCGGCAAAGGTAGCGGTGTAGGTAAACGGCTTGTCGAAGCGCACCACAAAATAGTTTTTGAAGTTGTCGGGTACGCCGCCGCTGTTGCGGGTAGTGTAGCCCACAATCGCATTTTGCTCGGGGATGATTTTGATGTACGAGCCTTTGTCGAATGCGTCGATCACCACAAACGAGCTGCTGCTTTCGGGAAAGGTGAAGCGAAACATGGCGGCGCGCTCGGTGGGCGTAATTTCGGCCACCACGTCGTGCTCGGCCAGATATACTTTGTAGTAGTACGGCTTTGCCGTTTCGCCCTTGTGCGAAAACCAGCTGGCGCGCTTTTCCTCGTCAAACTCCGGCGCCCCAACCACCGGCATGAGCGAGAATTGCCCGTAGTCGTTAATCCACGGGCTGGGCTGGTGGGTTTGCTTAAAGCCGCGAATTTTTTTTGCCGTGTAGCCGTACTGCCAGCCGTCTCCCATCTTGCCGGTCTGCGGCGTCCAGAAGTTCATACCCCACGGCCGCGCAATGGCCGGGTAGGTGTTGCCCGTCGAAAATTCGTGAGTGGAGAGCGTTCCCGCCAGCGGGTTGACGTACTCCACTGGGGTGTTGGCGGTTGCCTCATTGCTTGGCGCGCAAACGGTGCACGCTACGGTAGCCATAATGGCGAATTTTGACATTTGTGTTTTCATACGTAAAAGTTATTTAGTTTTGTTATTTTATGATGTAATTTTCGCAGCAATTTTTGCTATTTGTTCTCTATTGGTGGGAAGATAATTGGTAATAATATCCCAAATAATTTCATAGTCAATACCAAAGTATTCATGAGATATCTTGTTTCGCAATAAATACATTTCAGCCCAAGGCACTTCAGGATATTGCTCTTTAATGGCGGAAGGTATATTTTTTGCTGCTTCGCCTATAATTTCAAAATTACGTATCACCGCATCAACGGTTTTATAATCCTTTTTAAATTCTGCAAAATTACGGCCTGCGGTATATTCAAAAACGCGACCTATAGCAAGCAGCAGGTCATCAAAAAACATTTTGCAAGTTCTATTTTTCTCTTTCATACCTAAATGTAGCGCATTTGAGTCAATATAGAAGAAGCGATTTGCTCTTTCAAAGCTACGCGAGTAACCAAATCTACTTTCCTTTTAAATATTTTTTCAAGATACATTTCCAATGAAAAGAAGCGCCAGCCTATGGGCTTTTCAAATTCAACTAAAATATCAATATCGCTCCTTTCTGTGGGGACTCCATTAGCAAAAGACCCAAACAAACCAATCTTCGATACAGCGTAGCTCTGCTGAAGAAAGGGTTTCAGCTCCTCTAATTTACGTATTACTTCATTGCCTGTTTTCATATATTTTCAATAATTGATTATTTCCTCCAAATCTATCTTCAGCCCATCAAAAATGTGCACCGGTATTTTTCCGGCTTCATACGTCGTTCCTTCGTCGTATTTTCCGTTGGGTTGGAGCAGGAATACCTGTACGCCCACAGCAGGGAACACCACCCAATACTCGCGCACACCGGAGGCTTCGTAGAGCGCGAACTTCTCGGAGAGGTCGTATTTGGCTGTGGAGGGCGACTGCACCTCTGCAATAAAGTCGGGTGCACCGAGGCATCCGCGATCGTCGAGCTTCGACAGGTCGCACACAATGCAGAGGTCAGGTTGCACAACGGTGTCAATCCTGTCGTCTTCCTTTTCGCCGTTTTTCGGCAATCGTACATCAAAAGGTGCCTGAAAAACTTCACACTGCCCCTTGTTCTTCACAATGAAACGATATAGTACACCCGACATTCTAAATAGAATTTTCTGATGCTGCGGCGCAGGTGCAGGCGACATCAATCTAATCAACCCATGCACCAACTCCCTGCGGGTGTTGTCCCACCACGTGTAGTAGTCGGCGTAGGTATATCGTTTTGTGAGGTCTAATGAAAGTTCCATAACGCTATGTTTTTGCAAATATAAGCATTTTCTTCGTTTATCACGCTCCGGCTGTCGTTATCAGCAATTCTTCCCCTGCATTAAATTTTGAGGAGAAATTTTTAACTTATAAGAATGTCGTTTCGGTCATGATTTCTGGAAAATAATGCCTATATTCGCCCCTAATTTCATGCAATATTAACCATATTTAGGTCCTAAAAAATGGCAAAAAATTACTTAAAACGCTCAATAGATGACGTTTTAATTACATGGAGCAGGCAAGAAGAACGCAAGCCTGTTTTGCTAAGAGGGGCGCGACAGGTAGGCAAATCGTCGTCGGTGCGAGAGTTGGCGAAACATTTTGAGCATTTTATCGAAGTAAATTTTGAGAAGGAGAGAGAGGTACATTCTATTTTCTCCTCCGATTTATCGCCGCAAAAGATATGCCGTAAGCTTTCCGTACATTACCACATACCGGTAACGCCGGGAAAAACGTTACTGTTTCTGGATGAAATTCAGGCTTGCCCCAATGCCATTTCTTCCTTGCGCTTTTTCTACGAAGATTATCCCGAGCTGCATGTGATTGCAGCCGGCTCGCTGTTGGAATTTGCGCTGGAAAACCTGCCTTCGTTTGGCGTGGGGCGTATCAAATCTCTGTTCATGTATCCTTTTTCGTTTAGCGAATTTATGATGGCTTGCGGCGAAAGGCAGCTTTGGGAGGAGATTTGCGAGGCTTCGCCCGAAAACCCCCTCTCCGATTTGTTTCACAACAAAGCAAAGGAATACTTGAAGCAATTTTTGATTATCGGCGGAATGCCTGCGGCTGTGGCGGCTTACGTGAAAAATTTTGACATACTTGCCTGTCAGGAGGTATTGGATGACTTGATTAATTCGTTGAAATCGGATTTTACGAAGTATAGCCAGCGCGTCCCCGAGGTGCGTATTTCGACCGTTTTCAACTCCGTTGTACAGCAAATCGGAGGAAAGTTTACCTACGCTAAAATCGGGCAAGAGTACAATCACCGTCAGCTGAAAGAGAGCCTTGAGTTGCTGCAAAAATCCGGATTGGTGATTCCCGTGATCCATAGCGCTGCCGCGGGCATCCCGTTAGGCGCCCAAATCAATCCCCAAAAACAAAAAATGCTGCTGCTCGACACCGGAATTTTACAGCGACTGTTAGGCTTGCCGCTCTCTCCCCTACTTTTGAACGATGATTTTTCGGTGATTAACAAAGGGAGCATCGCCGAGCTGTTTGTCGGGTTAGAGCTTTTGAAGGCTTATCCGTCCAATTGGAACCCGCAGCTCTACTATTGGCAACGCGAAAAGCCGGGCAGTCACGCCGAGGTGGATTATGTAATTCAAAAAAATGAGAACATCATTCCCATTGAGGTGAAATCGGGCACTACCGGCGCTATGCAAAGCCTGCACTTGTTTATGAAAGAAAAAAACATAACCTGCGGCATTCGCACCTCACTTGAAAATTTTGCACAGTATTCT
>JAISAC010000038.1 GCA_031266935.1 Prevotellaceae bacterium | reverse complement strand
AATCTCCAGCAGCCTTTGGCGGTTCATGCCGTTTTGCACCAGCTGCTGCAGGCGGCCGTAGTCGGTTTTCATGTTGCTGTCGATGATGTCTTCCGACGCGCCGTTTCTTAATAGCTGGTCGAAAAAGTAAAGAATCATGGAGGGATTATAGACTTTATTCCCGCCATTTCTGTTGAACAAATAGCCGTTGTAGTACATTTCCATATCCACCCGCACCAGCGCGGTGTCAACCCCCGTTTTCACCATCAGGTCGTTTACCTCCTCCTGCGTGAAGCCCATCATTTCGTTATACGCCGGCTCAAGGGTGAGGTTGTTGGCAATGTTGAATCCGCTGGTCAGGTCGTTGAGCATCACCGGGGAAATCCCCGTGATAAATATGCGGCCGAGCGCACCGGAGGTGCTTATCTTGAGCGTTTCGTAGAAGTCGCGCACTACGCCGTTGGCCCGCACCACCGCGCGGTAAAACTCGCTGCCGCTGTACTTGCCCATAGCGATGAGGTCGTTGGCGAAGTGGTCGTACTCGTCAATGAGCACAAAGATTTTTTTGCCCGCCAGCGCAGCTTCGTTACAGGCTATTTGTACGGCAGAAATACCCTGATTTCCGTCGTATATTTGCTGCACCAGCGTATCGGCATTTTTGAAGAAGTTGCGGTAGTACCTAATGAACATCACCACCGAGAGCTGAATGTTGCGGTTGAAGGAAACCATAAACCCCTCCTCTTTGGAAGTATCTATCCCAGAGAAGTTGAACTGCATAATCAGGTAGCTGCTGCGCTTGGGCGTGGGGTGCTGGCCGATGTACAGCTCGCCAAACAGCCGCTCAAAGCTATCTGCTCTGTTGGCGTCGTAGTAGTGGCTCAGCAGGGAGTAGAACAAGCTTTTGCCAAACTTGCGCGGGCGAATGAAAAATTGATACGGATTTGTTTCCTTTTCCAGCTGCTCAATAAACCGCGTTTTGTCCACGTAGGCGTAGTTTTCGGTGATGATTTTCTCGAAGTTGGAGCTGCCGTAGGGCAACCGCTTAAATTTTTGTGTATCCATGATGGCTATTGTTTACTGTTTCGAACTATATCCTGAACCAATTGAAAGCCCAAAAATACGCTTTTTTTCCTTTTGCCGATGCTACAAAAAGAATATTATCCCAAAATGTTCAAGCGACGTACAGCGCCAACCCTTTCAGGTATTCTCCTTCGGGGTGGTAAATGTTTACCGGGTGGTCCGGCGGCTGGGCAAGGCGGTGCAGAAGGCGTACGCTACGCTTGCTGTCCAGCGCTGCCGAAAACACTGCGCTGCAAAACTGCTCCCTGCTCACCACCTGCGAGCAGCTGAAGGTGAAGATAATGCTACCCTTCGGCGCCTGCCTTAGCGCAAGCGCGTTCAGCCTGCGGTAGGCCTGCAGCGCATTTTTAACAGCGCCCATATGCTTGGCAAAGGCCGGAGGGTCGAGCGCTATCAGGTCGTACTTGCCGCCGGCATCCTGCAAAAAATCAAATCCGTCGGCAACGTGCACCTCGTGTGCCGCCTGACTGCCAAAGTTGAGCGCAACATTTCTGTCGGCCTGCTCCACGGCGCGGGCAGAGCTGTCCACCGAGCATACGTGCGCCGCGCCGCCGCGCAGGGCGTACACCGAAAAGCCTCCCGTATAGCAAAACATGTTGAGCGCGCTGCGCCCACGGCTATACCGCTCAAAGAGGCTACGGTTGTCGCGCTGGTCGAGGAAGAGTCCTGTTTTTTGCCCTCCTTCCCAATCAACCTCAAACTTTAGCCCGTTTTCCAGAACAGGCTCTACCTGCCGTTCGCCCCACAGGTAGCCATCGGCTGCGCTCAGGCCTGCCTTGAAGGGCGTTGTTGCCGCGCTCTTATCGTACACCGCCTTCAGGCGGTCGCCGTACACGCTGCGCAAGGCCTGCGCAAGCTCGTGGCGAGCAAGGTACATGCCCACGCTATACGCCTGCAAAACCGCCGTGCTGCCGTATATGTCTACTATCAAACCCGGCAGCCCGTCGGCTTCGCCGTGCACGAGGCGGTAGCAGGTAGTAACCTCGGAAAATACCGTTTTTTCGCGTAAGTTGTAAGCGTTTTGCAGCTTTTGCCTCCAAAAGTCGGCGTCAATTTTTGCCGCTTCAAAGCTCAACATGCGCACGGCAATGCTGCCCACCTGCGCGTGCCCTACCCCCAGCAGCTGCCCTGCGGACGAATACACTTCTACCGTATCGCCCTCCTCGGGGTGGCCGTCGGCGCTCTGTATTGCCCCCGAAAACACCCACGGGTGACAGCGCAGCAAAGCCTCCTCTTTGCCGGGTTTCAAAAGTATGCTTGCCATATCGTCTGCCATTTTACAGTTTTGCTAAAGTAATTACTCTGTTTTCGCCTCGTCTATTGCCAAAATAAATTCGCGAAGTATGTTGGTGCGTATGCCGGTGACGGTAATCAGGTTGTTGTTGCTGTCGGGGTATACGCGGTTGGAGAGGAACACGTACACCAGCTCGCGCTGCGGGTCAACCCAGACCATAGTACCGGTAAAACCCGAATGTCCGAAGCTTTCCGGCGAAGCTTCGGGGCACACAGGGCTTGTTTTCTGCGCATCCGGCTCCGGCTTGTCAAACCCCAGCCCGCGCCGGTTGCCGGCAGCGCTGCGCTCGGTAAATTTGCCCACCGTTTCGGGCTTCAGCAGCTGCGTACCGCCGTAGCTGCCGCGCCACAAGAACATCTGCATTATCTTTGCCATATCGTAGGCGGTGGAGAACAGGCCTGCATGTCCGGCCACGCCGCCCATAGTGGCAGCGCCGTGGTCGTGCACGTAGCCATGAATGAGCTGATGGCGAAACGAGTACTCCCATTCGGTAGGGACAATACGCGTACGGTCAAACTTTTGCAGCGGAAGATAGGTCGTTGCCTTCATCCCCAGAGGCCTGTAGAACAGGCTGTCGGCCATCACATCCAGCCCTTTGCCCGATACGTTTTCTATCACCCGCTGCATGTAGTAAAAGCCAAGGTCGCTGTAGCGGTAGCGCTTTTCCAGAAGCGGGCTGTTGTCTATCAGCTGGTAAATTTTTTCTCGGATTGCGCTGTGGGCATAAATGCTGTCGGCCACAGAAAGAGGGTACTCCGGCGAGCGTTCAGCGCTGAAAAACGCGGTGTCTAACGTATGGAACTTGTTGAGATACGTGTGCGAGTAGAGCTTAAAAGGGTGCGTTTCGGATTGCGACACGCTGAGCAGCGGCTGGTTGGCAAATACGGGGTGCATAAACGCTACGTGTATAGGAAGCCACGCTTTTAGCCCGGACTGGTGCAGCAGTATATCGCGCACCGCAAGCTCGCCCTTGTCGCTCGATTTGTCAAATGCAACGTACTTCTCTATTTTGTCGCCAAGGCCAACGGTTTTACTCTCCTCCATTTTCATGATTACGGGCAGCGTTGCCGTAATCTTCGTAACGGAAGCCACGTCGTACAGGTCGCTAAGCGCCACGCGGGTTTCGTTTTGGTAGGTGTGGTAGCCAAATGCCTTATGGTAAAAAATCACCCCTTTGTGAGCAGCCAGCACCTGGCATCCGGGAAAAACCTGCATGTTGATAGCGTTGAGCGCCATCGTATCTACCGTTGCCATTCGTTTGGTATCAATGTTGATCTCCTGCGGTGTACCGTACTTGAGGCGAATGCGCGTTGGCTTCTGTATGCCCTCGCCCATTTTTATGTACTTAGGCACGGTAACAGGGCTTTTTCCCAGAACAGGATTAGCGCCAAACAGCGCATGAGCCGCCGCACGCTGGTATTCGTTTTCGTTATTGTAGGCCAGCAGCACGCTTTCAAACACCTTACTGCTGCCTGTCTTGGGCATCACGTATGGGTTGGCGTACAGAATGAGCACGGTGCGCTTGCTTGCAGCCAGCTGCGTTAGCCACCTGCAAAAAGACCTGTCCATGTCGAAGCTGCGCTGCGGTGCGCGCTGATTGATGTCCATGTAGCCAACGAGCACTAAGTTGTAGCCCTGCAGCTTCTCTTGCATTAGCGAATCGTAGTCGGCAGCGTTGGTTTGGTCAACCCTGTACAGGTCAACCGGAGCGTAGCGGCGCGCTACCTTTAGAAATGTGCTGCTGCGGTTATTTTTGCTCACCTCTATGTAGGCTATGCGCAGCGTATCCAAGCATTTTATGGGTAAGAAGTCGTTTTTGTCGGCGGCTATGGTCATGGCCGACTCTACAAGCTGCGTACGAAGGTGCTGTGCGCTTTGGGGGTAAAGCTGCCGGTTGAGGTTGGCAACATCTACCGGCCGGCTGCCGCTGCTCAACCCCAGCCAGTACTTGGCCTTGAGTACGCGCAGGCACTTTTGGTTGAGCAACTCTACGGGAAATACGCCGCTGTCCACGGCATCCTTTATGAGGTCAATGCTCGGCTCAACGTTGAGCGGGTAAACGAGCATATCGCTGCCGGCCAGCAAGGCTTTCAGGTTGGCCTCGGTGTAGGAGTAGCGCTGCGAAACCGCCTGCATCTGCATCCCGTCGCTGAACAGCAGCCCTTTAAAGTCCAACTTTTGCCGAAGCAGCTTCCCGGACAGCTTTTCCGAAAGGCTCGACATCTGCCCGCTTGCGTCTAACCTCGGTACGCTAAGGTGTCCCACCATAATGCTGCCGATACCGCTATCAATAAGCTTTTTGAAGGGGAACAAGTCAACCTGCTCAAAAGTTCGCCGGCTGCTGTGCAGCGTAGGAAGCTCGCTGTGCGAATCCTTGTCGGTGTTGCCATGCCCGGGAAAATGCTTGGCGCAGGCTATGATGCCGTTGTCTTGCAGTCCGTTGGCATAGGCTACGGATTTGCGCGCTACGGCCTGCGGGTCTTCCCCAAAGGAGCGGGCGTTGATAACAGGATTTTCGGGGTTGCTGTTCACGTCGGCCACAGGGGCAAAGTTAACGTGCATACCCAGCCGCTTGAATTGCCCGGCAATCTCCACGCCCATGCGGTAAATGAGCGAATCATCCTGCAGGGCGCCCAGCGCAATCTGAAAAGGGAAATTGGGAACGCTATCTAACCGCATACCCACCCCCCACTCGGCGTCCATGCCGACAAGCAGCGGTATTTTGGAAAGAGACTGGTAATGGTTGGTCAGCTCGGCCTGCTTAACCGCCGCGCCCTGAAAAAAAATAATGCCGCCTACTTTTTGCAGCGCCACCAAGTCGGTAATTTCGGCAACATGCGCGTTGCTCCTGTTGGAGTAGGCTGCTACCATCATCAGCTGGCCTATTTTTTCGCGCGTGCTGAGCGTTGCCAAAAGCGAGTCTGCCCACGGTACCGCCGCCTCAAGCGTTTCGATAAGGCTTGTGCGCGGCTGCGCAAACGAAAATAGATGCACAACAATAAGCGTAAGACAAATCGGCAGCCTTCGCGCCCCGCCTTTACGTCTTCCCATAAATAGCATTAATAATTTTTTTACGGTTCTCCTTCAACGCCAACGCAGCCAAACCAAGCGCAAAAGCAGCAGCAGCGCCCGCCACCATGTAGGTGTGCAGCCCGTGAACAAAGCGATAAGTTTTGCTGAAATCAGTAACGATTACTGCCGGCTGCGCAAAAAGGGCAAGCTCTTGCTCCAAATTTACTTTTTTGCTATACAGGCCATCAATAGCCTCCTGCAGCTGTATCAGCTCGCCTTTTTGAGGCGTCTTATTCAGCTCCAGCTGCAAAGGAAGAGAAGGCATGCTGCTACCCTGTTTGGTGAAAGCAGCTTGCTGCTGCTGTAGCGTTATTATTCCCCGCTCGGCATGGGCAACCTGAGCTTTAAGAAGATCCACGCGGACTATATTCAGCTCTTTGCAAAAGTAGCTGCTATTGATAAAGTAAAGCAAGCCCTGCATAAGCTTAGGGTAAATATCTTCATCGGTTACATCGGCTACAATTTTGATATATTTTGAAATCCCATCAGATATGGTATCTATCAAGTTACTGCAAATATAGTAAGCCGGCACGTTAAGCCCATCAGCGTTTTGCCCATGCGGCATTATCCCATAGTACGGCGTTAAGCGGCGTATTTTTGTCGCTTCGCTCTCGCTCATGTTGAGTAACCTTGAGAGCTCCTGGCTATTTTGTCCCAAAAAGAGGGCCTCTAACCTTTCGATATTGCCAACAACAATGTTGCTTGCAAGGTTATTGCTACGGATGATGGCTTCGGAGCGATAAAATTGGGGCAAAAACTTATACAAAGCAGCGCCCGTTGCAGCGCCGGCTATCGCAAGCAGCGATAGCAGCGCGAATCTGCGCAGCATAAAAATAAGCACCCCCCTCAAAATAGCGGCTATGCCGCACAACAATGATTTAAATTTTCGGTAAAGAACAATAGTAATATTAAGTAAATCTATTTCTTCATCTTTTTTCGGTATTTGTATATTTGTTTGCTGTTCCATTATTATCAAAGCTTGTTCAATTGTTATATAAATAATTTAAAAAAACACGCTTTTCCTACATCTCGGAATATATATCCAACTTCACATATCGCTCCAGCCCCTTCCAAGAGGTATCAGCGTGGATAGCGCTGTGCAGGCAGCACAGCGCAGCTGTAATTCAAGGTAAAAGTCGCCATCTCCTTCTTTCCAAGCGCTATAAGCGCTGAGCTCCATACGGAACCGTAAAAAGGCATGGCACAACCTCCCCGCTCCTTGTGCGAGGAGGCTTCACATTCAGCGCTTCCGGCGTTGTCGCTGCTTATTATCTAATTGAGAAGTGAAGAAGCGGCAAATTTGAAGTCCATTCTTTTATACTTCGCGCGGCATAGCTTTGTGCATTGCTCGTAGGGCATCCATATCAATAGAGCAGCACCCCAACAAATCCGCTTTATTGCCCGTAGGGCATTCATCTCTTAGCTGTTAATCCCCCTACGGGGAACCGGAGCGAAGCGGTTACTCCCGTTTTTCTATTGATATTGTTCCCCTAACAGGGAAGGCACAAAAATAACCCGCGCGCACAGTAATAATAAGTTACGACAAGAGAGAAAGCTCTGCAAGGAGATACCTGCTGCCGCTGCGCTGCCGGTTACGCCGACAGCGGCAAGCGGTTAATCTTATCATGTATCATGCTCTGTAGCACAACTACCTGCAAGTTACCTGCAAAACATGCGCCAAATCAAGCGCTGCCGACGAGCAGATTCGCTTTATTCTTTACCTTCCAAGAAGATATGTGCGGTTGTGCAAAGCAAAGACAAATATACAATAAAAACAGATATAAGGCAAATCGGCAGCTTCCCGGCCATTCCCTTACGCCTTCTCATAAATAGCGGCAATAATTTTTTTACGGCTTTCCCACAGCGCTAACGCAGCCAAACCAAGCACAGAAACAATAGCGGAGCACACCAGCATGTAAACGGACAGGTTGCTTGCAAAACGGTAAGTTTTGTTGAAGTCAGCAATTACTACAATCGGCTGCGCAAAAAGAGCAAGCTCCTGCTCCAAGTTCATTTTTCTGCCATGCAGCCCGTCAATGGCCTCCTGCAGCTGTATCACTTCGCTTTTTTGAGGCGAGTTACTCAACTCCAGCTGCAAGGGGAGGCTATTACTTTTATTATTTTGCGTGGAGATAACAAGAGCCTGCTGCTGCAGCAACGTTGCTATTCCCTGATCCGCATGGGCAATTTGAGCTTTAAGCATCTCCACGCGTATCACATTCAGCTCTTGGCCAAAGGCGCTGTTGTTGAGAAAGTAAAGCAGCCCCGGCGTAAGCTTGGCGTAAACGTCTTCGTCGAGCACGTCTGCTACAATTTTGATATACTTTGAAACGGTGTTGGATATTGTATCTATCAAATTGCTGCGCACGTAGTAAGCAGGCAGGCCAAGGCCGCTATTGTCGGCTGCCCCGGTTGGCGCTATCCCATAGTAAAGCGTTAGGCGGCTTATTTTTTTCGCGTCGCTTTCGCTAATGTTGAGCAAGCTCGACAAGTCTTGCCTGTCTTTTTCCAGAAAAGCGCCATTTAATTTTTTGATATTATCAACAATAATGCTGCTCGCAAGGTTGTTGCTGCGGATAACGGCTTCGGAACGGTAAACTTTGGAGTGGGGCAAAAACTTATACACGGTAACGCCAACGACAGCACCTCCTATCACAAATAACAACAGGTACAATGATTTACGTATCATAAAAATAAGTATCGCCCCAAAAATAGCGGCTATACCGCGCAGCAGCAATTTAAATTTTTGGTAAAGACGAATGGTGATATCCAGTAAATCTATTTCATTCTCCTTGGGTGTCTGTGTATTTACTTGCTGTTCCATAAAAACTTGCTGAATTAGTTATAAATTAAAATGTGTGTTCTCTCTTATATATCTATATATCAAATAACGCTAATTGACGTAATTCCGGAAAGCCGATTTTTTCAGCACCTCAAAAAAAAACAATCACAAATTTTGGGCGCACCCTCTTTTATCCCTTTAAATTACGACAAGAAACCCAGCAAAATACCGGCCGCCACTGCGCTGCCAATCACGCCGGCAACGTTTGGCCCCATAGCATGCATGAGCAGGTGGTTGGTCTTATCGTACTGCAACCCAACTATCTGCGAAACGCGCGCCGAATCGGGTACTGCCGAAACGCCGGCGTTGCCGATAAGCGGGTTAATTTTGTTTCCCTCTTTCAGGAACAGGTTGAATATTTTCACAAACATTACCCCCCCAAAGGTTGCCACCACAAACGACGCCGCGCCCAGCATAAATATGCGAATAGAGTCGAACGTGAGGAAAGTGGTTGCCTGCGTAGAGGCGCCCACCGTAAGCCCTATAAGTATGGTTACAATATCAATGAGCGGCCCCCGCGCCGTTTCGGCAAGTCGGCGCGTTACTCCACTCTCCTTCAGTAAATTACCAAAGAACAACATGCCCAGCAGGGGTAAGCCCGACGGCACAATAAGGCAGGTAAGCAGCAGCCCAATGATGGGGAACATCACCTTCTCCAAGTGCGATACCGCCCGCGGCGGCCTCATGCGGATAAGCCGCTCCCTGCGCGTTGTGAGCAGCTTCATCACGGGGGGCTGAATGACCGGCACCAGCGCCATGTACGAGTACGCCGATATGGCCACCGCGCCCATCAGGTGGGGCGCAAGGCGCGACGAGAGGAAGATAGCCGTAGGCCCGTCGGCGCCGCCAATAATGCCGATGGCGGCAGCCTCGTTGGGCATAAAGCCAAGCAGCAGGGCAACTATGTACGCGCCAAAAATGCCCAGCTGCGCCGCCGCGCCGATAAGCATGAGCTTAGGGTTGGATATGAGCGCCGAAAAATCGGTCATAGCCCCAATGCCCAAAAAGATGAGCGGCGGGTAAACGCCCTGCACAACGCCGTAGTACAAAATATTGAGCACCGAACCTTCCTCGTAAATTCCTATCTTAAGGCCGGGTAAGAATGGAATGTTGCCCACCAAAATGCCAAAGCCAATGGGTATTAGCAGCATAGGCTCAAATTCGTGGCGTATGGCGAGGTATAAAAATATCAAGCCCATCGCCATCATGATGAGATGACCTACAGTCATGTGGGAGAATGACGTGTAGGAGAGGAACTGCTGGAGATTTTCTCCCAAAAAACTAAATAAGCTGTTCATGGTTCGTAATTATTCAATGATTACCAGTACAGCGCCTTCCAAAATCGAATCGCCCTTGTTGACCTTAACGGCGGTAACCTTTCCGGCGTGGTCGGCTTCAACGCTATTTTCCATTTTCATGGCCTCAAGCAAGAGCAGCTTTTGCCCTACCGTTACCGTATCGCCTTCCTTGACGTACACGTCAAGTATAACGCCGGGCAGCGGCGCCTTAACAGCGCTGGCGGCGCCCGGCGCTGCTGTTTTGGCTATGGCCTGGTGCGAGTCGCTCGACGGAACCGTAGCCACCTGCACCAGCTTGGGCGTTTTGCTTACCTGCGCCGCAGGGCGCTCTACTTCAACATGATAGTGAGTGCCGTTCACCTCCACCTCGGCGATGCTGCCCTCAATATCTTTCACTACAACCTTATAGTCGTTGCCGTTTATTTTCAGCTTATAACCTTTCATAAGTATTATTGAATGATTTCTTATTTCTTATTTTCTATTTTTTAACCGGAGTTTCGCGTAGCGTGTAAATTTTAGAATTCCACGGCGAGTAGGCCTTTGATATTTTATTAATGGTGAGTATATTAGATTCGAGCTCGCTCATCTCCAGCTCGTAACGGTGCAGGGCGTAGGCAATAGCCGCAAACACGGCGCCCGCCGAAGGCTGCTGCTTTTCTCCCGACACGGTTACCTGTGCAGGGCTTTCCTTTGGAATAATTCGTTTGCCCTTTAGCGCAATAACCCAAAGGGCGGCTCTCCCGATGTTCTTAAAGGCGAGAAACAGCAAAATGAGCGCCAAAAATACCACCGACATGGCGGTAATGGTCATGGCAATGCCGGTTGGGTCGTTGGTTTTAAAGCGGTCGCTGGCGGCCTCAAGCTGCACCAGCGTGTTGTTGGTGCTCGGCGTAGTGCGCTCGCAGAAGCGCCACACGCCTGCGCCGTCCTCGCTGCGGCCGTAGCTCACGTCGGCGGTTTGCTCAGGATAAGTCAGGCTGTCAATAATCGTACGCCCATCGCTGCTGGTAAGCACCAAGAAGCGCGTATCGTCTATCCAGAAGTTGAGGTGAAACGTGCCGTGCGTAGGCTTGTTGTCTGCCCAAAAGATTACGTGCTGCCGCGGCTTGATGCTCGTTAGCACGTCGCCCTTGGGGATGGGGTATTTTTTGAGGTTGGTGATGTCGTCGCTCAGGTAGCACCCGCCAATGTCAACCGTGCCGTACGAGGAGTTGAAAACTTCAATCCACGAGCTGCGCTCGCCAAAATCATCCTCGTAGTTGGTTTTGTTGATGGCCATAAACTCGTTGAGGCGCAAATCGGTTGTTCGCTGCCCCTGTGCACCAAACGACCACAGCGTTGCTACGGTAAGGGTTACAAGCCCGTGTACTCCAAATTTTCGGCAAGCCGAGAAAGCGGACACCGAAAAACGCACGTCGAAAAATCGTCGAATCATTGAATTCATTGAAGTATTATAGGTATTTTACAATGGCAAATTATCATGCTTTTTGGCAGGGTTGCTCAGCTTTTTGGTAGCCAGCTGCTGTAAGGCGCGGATGACGCGAAAGCGCGTATTTGTCGGCAAAATAACATCGTCAATATACCCGTAGCGAGCAGCGTTGTAAGGGTTGGCAAACTTCGATATGTACTCCGACGTTCTCTCTTCCGTTACCTTTTTCGGGTCTTCGGCAGCGGCAATTTCCTTGCCGTAGAGCACTCCTATGGCGCCCTGCGCACCCATGACCGCAATTTCGGCGCTGGGCCATGCGTAGTTGAGGTCGCCGCGCAGGTGCTTGGAGCTCATCACGCAGTAGGCGCCGCCGTACGATTTGCGCAGCGTTACCGTAACCTTGGGAACGGTGGCCTCGCCGTAGGCGTAGAGCAGCTTTGCGCCGTGCAGGATAACGCCGCCGTACTCCTGCGCCGTGCCGGGCAGGAAGCCGGGCACATCCACCAGCGTAACCAGCGGAATGTTGAACGCGTCGCAGAAGCGCACAAAGCGGGCAGCCTTGCGCGAAGCGTTGATGTCCAGCACACCGGCAAGGTACTTGGGCTGGTTGGCCACTACGCCTACCGAGATGCCGTTGAAGCGGGCAAAGGCCGTGATGATGTTGGGGGCAAAGGCGCTCTGCACCTCAAGGTATTCGCTGTTGTCAACGATTAGCCTGATGACGTCGCACACATCGTAAGGTTTGGTGGGGCTGTCGGGAATAATTCCGTTGAGCGACTCCTCCTGGCGGTCAATGGGGTCGGTGCAGACGGCCAGCGGCGCTTCCTCGAGGTTATTTTGCGGCAGGTAGCTTATCAGCTTGCGGATGAGCGCAAGGCCCTCTTCCTCTGTGCCGGAAACGAAGTGCGCCACGCCCGATTTTGAGGCATGTACCGACGCGCCGCCCAGCTGCTCCTGCGTTACATCTTCGCCGGTTACGGTTTTCACCACCTTTGGGCCGGTAAGGAACATGTAGCTGGTATCCTTCTTCATCACGGTGAAGTCGGTGAGGGCGGGCGAATATACGGCGCCGCCGGCGCAAGGCCCAAAGATGGCCGAGATTTGCGGAATGACGCCGGAGGCTAAGATGTTGCGCTGAAAAATTTCGGTGTAGCCGGCAAGCGCGTTAACGCCTTCCTGTATGCGCGCGCCGCCGGAATCGTTGATGCCGATTACCGGTGCGCCCATTTTCATGGCCTGGTCGAGCATCTTACATATTTTGAACGCCATTGTTTCGGATAGCGACCCTCCAAAGACGGTGAAATCCTGCGAAAAGACGTAAACTAACCGCCCGTCGATGGTGCCGCACCCCGTTATGACGCCGTCGCCCGGGTAGGTTTCCTTTTCCATGCCAAAGTTTGTGCAGCGATGCTCCACAAACATGTCAAATTCCTCAAAGCTGCCTTCGTCCAGCAAAAGCGCAATGCGCTCGCGCGCCGTGAGCTTTCCTTTCTTGTGCTGCGACTCAATGCGCGCCTCTCCGCCGCCAAGGCGGGCTTTTTCGCGCCGCTTGACCAGCTCCATTACTTGTTCCTGTTCTATGCTCATATACTATACTTGTTTTTTGGGATTTTGGATTTTTTCAGATTTCAAATTTCAGATCCAGATTTACTCACCTTGTATTCTTTTTACAAGGTGTTCGTGAGCTCGCTTCGCTCGGCTCGGTTCAGATTCAGCGACCAACGCTTAAAACTTGGGTGGCGCCCTTACTCCTCAATTTTCCACAATGTCTCAGACCGGCCTTCGAAGTTGAATTGCAAAAGATCCGTGTAATTGTTGGAAGACGTGCCCCTCTCGTACGTATAGCTAATTCCTTCTTTCCAGCCGAAATCATTGATGTACATTTTTCCGTCTTCCGTATAGCCTTTGCGGGAAACGCCTTTGGTAATATCCTTGAAAGGACGCCGTGGATCATCGGGGATGTAAAGATTTTTCTCGTACCCGGTAATCGTAATGGTTGTATAATCAATGACGAGCATTCCGGCATAGTCATAAGGCTCCGGATTGAGCGTCTCCCACGTTCCGCGCAACCTCGTCGCGAAATAATTGCCGTCAAGTTCACCTTCGCCGCACCCTGCCGGAATCAGAGCGAAAGCAAACAAAAGCACGAACAACGCCGCATTGTTCACTTGTTTTTTCATACCTCATGCTCAATTTTTAGTTTTTAACTTTTAGTTCTTAACTCTTAATTCTTAACTCTTAGTTCTTTTCACAAAGTTCTGTCAGCACGCCCTGCGTAGATTTGGGGTGCAGGAACGCGATGGTAAGGCCTTCGGCCCCCCTGCGCCCTTGCTTGTCGATGAGCTGCACACCCTTGCCGGCCACTTCGGCCAGCGCGTTGTCCACGCCATCTTCTACGGCAAAAGCTACATGGTGTACGCCTTCCCCTTTTTTGTCAATAAACTTGGCAACAGCGCCTTCGGGGTCGGTGCTTTCGAGCAGCTCAATTTTTGTTTGACCTACCTGAAAGAAAGCGGTTTTCACCCTTTGGTCGGCTACCTCTTCTATGCTGTAGCACTTTAGCCCCAGCATGTTCTCGTAGTAAGGAATGGCATCCTGCAAGCTCTTTACGGCAATGCCCAGATGCTCAATGTGGGAAATTTTCATTTGCAAAAAATTTTTTTTAGAAAATTGTACGAAGGTACACAAAATTCAGACAACGGGAAAAGAAGTTTTCAAATATTTCCACTTTACATCAGCAAATTATTTATTTTCAGCGCAGTATATTGTTGATAAAAATTTGATTTGATTTAAAATTACCGATTAATTTTGGGCTTGAAGCTCGGCGCTTGAGCAGTCGGCGCACATTTTTCCCCAGTAGAGAAGCCAGATATTGGCTTGCCATTTTTTAAGACGATGCAGCTTCTACCTGAGATGAGGCCAGCTGATAGTAATGCTTCTTGCTGCTCATGAGCGTTTCGTAGATGTCGGACGTGCTTAATCGCCGGTGCTGGGCGCAAGCAAGCACAAACGTGCTGTACGAGGCGCCCACCTCGCCCAAAATCAGTTGGCAACCAAGCGCACGGGCGCTGCGCTGGCGGTAACAGAAACTTCGCCGTCAACCGTATCGGGATACTTTATGAGGAAGCCCATCAGCACCACCAGCCCCATCAAGCACCCCACCAGCAGGGCAATCCACTTAGACCACTGCGTAGGCATACGGTCTATGATGGCCTGCACCTCTTCGCTGCGGGTGGTGGCAGGTTGATCCAATATATTCTTTTCGGACATTCTTACTTTCTTATAGCTTTCCGCACAGCGCCGTCAACTTTTGCTCTGCATCGGGCGTAAAAATTGACCACAGGTATGATCTCTCACGCTCAATGAAATCAGCATTTTTCTTGATTTGTTCATAGGCTACGCCAAACGTAGCAACGTTACGCTTTTGGAGCTTGAGCAACCGATCTTCTCTATTGATGCCTGTAAAGAACAGCCTTATGATGAAAATTTCGTTGTAAGCCATATCCCCACCGCTTATTGCGTATGGAGCGTTCTTACGATACAAATGCCCTACAAGCCAATCTTTTACGAGCAAACATTTTCCTCCTTCGCACCACACCTTCAGGCTAATAAGCGATTCGTCGAGTCCATAGCTTATTAGCCCTCTCAATCCGTGCAAGCGCTCCCAGTAGTCTTTGCTCATGACGTATGCCGCGCCAAGAACACAGGGAATTTCAACAAGCGTTTCGTTGGGGTTGGGGTCTTGCCTGTTCCATGTTGCGTTTATGCCGCAGGGTTTCTCATTATCAAAGTATGCTCCAAAGGTGGGCGCTACTGGCGGTTTAACGCCTCTTGCGCCGGTTATTGTCCCCGTTCTGCTACACAGCAAGCTTCGCGGGTTAGCTTTCAGGATGTCAACCACGCGGTCGTCCCATCCCTGCTCGTAAAATTCCATGTGGGCATCGAGCAGGAGGAAGTACGGCGTTTTGCACAGCGCAACTCCCTCGTCTCGGGATGAGGCTACCCCTACGCGCTTGCTATGGTAAAGGTAGGTGCATCCAAACGCTATGGCTACGCCTTGATAATCGTATCCGTCTGTTGAGCTGTCGTTAATCAGGATTATGTTGGGATTTCCGGTAGCGGTATTTTTTATGGACTGTAACGTTTTTTGCAGCTCATTACCTTCATTGAGAAAAGGAATGATGATGGTGAGCTGCGGAGGTTTGTGGGTTACCAAACTTTTTGTACTCTTAGCGTTGTACAAGCCGCTATCCGTATAATCATCCATTTCGGTTGGATGCTTGGCATGTTCAGGCGCACTTTGTAATTGCAAGTAATTCAACACTTCATCTTTTATTCGCTTACTCGTTTCCTGCTGCTCTTCACTTTTCTTTTTTGAAACCTGATCTTCCGAATAACGGTAGTTGAGCAACGGCTCATTTATAGAGTAAAACTTTCCTCCCAATTTAGCTATCTCTGTCCAAAGCTTATAATCTTCTGCATACGGATAATTTCTATCATACCATAAGCTGTTTTTAATCAAAAAATCCTTGCGAAGCATCGTTGTGGGATGAGCAACAATATTTCCTTTGAGCAACTTTTGTAGCGGAGCTTCTATCAAACCGTTATGTAACCTCATCACTTTGAGCGGCATCCCCTCTCGCATTATGTTCATCCAGCTACAGCAAACAGCTACATCCGGTAGAGCCTCCATCAAATCATACTGTTTTCGAAGCCTCTCAACGTGCATTACGTCGTCGGCATCCATGCGCGCTATGTACTTACCGCAGGCACGGCGCATCCCTAAGTTGAGCGAATCTACCAAGTTATGGGTGCTTTCCAGCAAAATAATCCGGCTATCCTTATATGAGCTTACGATGCTTACCGTACTGTCTGTAGAGCTATCGTTTACCACAATCAGCTCAAACCTTTTGAATGTTTGATTCAAAACGCTTTCTATAGATTCGGCAATGTACTTTTCTGCATTATAAACCGGCATTACCACTGATACCGGCGACATCCATGAGGCCATAACTCTGTGAATAGATAGCGTGTGTGGACGTATGTGGCTATCGTCATGAGGGTATAGCACATCTTTTGAGTAAAACGTAACGTCGGGCAGCACAACTTTTTTCCCGCCAGCCTCCGAATTGCAGAGCTTATCTTCAGTAAGGCGCTCGCTGCCATACAGCTCGCCGGTAATCTTGTGCTGTATAAGGTTGCTGGTTTCGCGTATGGCAAGGCTACCATCGGGGTTCACAAAATGGGCCGCTTCGTAGTACTCCATTATAGACTTTATCCAGCGATTGCCCTTTTCTGCGCCAAGTATAGCTGTACCCGAATACATGCTGCCGTCGGCACGTACGTTTTCAATTCCGCTAAAGGCATTATTAATAAGCAACTTATCAATATTTTGCAGCAACTCCATATCGGCGTCAAGGTATATGCCGCCATAAGTGTAGAGCAGGTAAGCGCGAATAAAATCGGGAACAAATCCCAGCTTACCTGCATTGTAAGCCTCTTGGGTAAAGGAGTTTACTGATATATCGAAGTTGTCTTCGCTCCATAGCTTTACTTCGTAATCCGGACAAAACTTGCTCCACGAAGCGATACAGCGCTGCACAACCTCCGGCTTCGGGCTACTCCTGTTTTTGCTAAACCAGCAGTAGTGAATAATCTTGGGTATCATATATCATAGTATATTTCAGCGATCTTACTCTGCTTTGTTCCCTATAAACCTGTTCCACTCCTCCAGCATGAGCGGGTTGGGTTGCTTTACAATGTTCACGCCAATGCTGTTGGTGACACGCGTTGCGCTATCCACAGGCAATGCGTTACGCCACAACCGTACCAGCGTGTGGGAGTAAACTACTTTATCAAAGATATCATTGTACCCTAACTCGTTTCCTATGTACTGCTGTTTTCTGTAGATGTTGCCCACTTTAGCGTATGTGTTCACCCCCGACGAACGGACAATCGCATGTTTGGGGGAGGGCCTGCGAGGATAACTATCATGGGCGTAGCTGTAGCGTAACAGCGCATAGTCATTTTTGTTAATAATAAGCACCATCTCCGACTCTTCATCCCTGGTACCACCAGATTTCTTTACTCTTAGCAAGTAGCTTGGCAAACTTTCATATATGGTATCGGATACCGTAAAGACGAACACAGGTTGTACTTCTTCTACACGGCTATATAGCCGACAAAATTCGTTACGAAAGGTATTTTTTCCTCCGCCTTCCCGCTGTCTAACGTATAACACCCGTACATGCCATTCCAAATCGCTAAGCATAGTATATCCTCCTAACCGAATCCTATCCATAATGCTATTCACATCCTTTTTTGCAAAAGTTTCGTTGAGGTAGATAAAAGAATTCCATATATACTCATTCATAAAGATCGTGTTCATTCTATGAATTTGCCAACAACTATCACAATAATTTACGCCCAACTTTTTCCGGTAGTGGCTCTCCATGGCGATGACATCATGCTGTAGCCATAAGGGAGGTCGCTGCATTTCCATATATTTGACGAATAGTAGCGTTTGTGCAGAGTCATAGGTGTAAACGTAGTACTGCATTGGCAAATTCAACGTATCAAAATCTCCGTAGTAGTTTTTGGCAATGTTATCCTCCATTTTGCAGATAATGTCGTCAAACAGGGAGGTGTCGCCGGCCATGCTGCCCATGAGAGATGGGGGTGACGGTTGGGCGCTGCTTGCCGCTACGTTCAGCGCAAGCAGCGCTGCAATAAAAAATTTTCTCATAATATTGTCGTTATTAGTTCGGGTAGGGTGTACCACCTTCACTACTGTATGGGTAGGGTGTACCACCTCCATTTGGGTAGGGTGTGGTTGTTCCATTATTAGTTTCACACGGAACGTCCTTAGCAAAACCATTAGGTAGTGAAAAACCTGGCAGGTCAATTACGTGTCCACTCCAATTATCATTACCCTCGCAGGTATATTTATAATGATACTCACATATTTTATGACCAATAGGTGTATCATATTCCACCCTATATATCTGTTGATACGCACAGTCACTCTCTCTAATAAATCCAAATGCTTCTATAACCGTAGTCGGACCATGAAAGCCTTTCACATAATTTATTGTTGCATTTGCAGCATTAACCAACCCATCAAAAATGCAAGAAGCATCTTCGGTTGTACTTATTTCCGGAATAGGAGTAGTAATATCGCCGGAGGGCGTAGTGATGCCGTACATGTTGTACGGATCCTCGGTTGATACACAACACGCATAAGGGTCAACAGTGACGCTACCGTAGTACGGATCCGCTGTTGTCACGTAATCGCCGTAGGGGTCATCGGTAACGTAGCCGTAGGGGTCGGCAGTGGTTACATCGTAGTAGTAGCTGTCGTTGCTTGCACCGCCGCCTATGTAGGTGCGCAGCATAGCCTCATCAATAGCCGACGCCCACTGCGCCAGCTCATCTAAGTTTTGTCTCATAAAATGTTTCATTTTTAATTTGTTTTTAAAGTTAGTGATTGTTTTTTACTGTTGTAATCAGCATATCTGTCAGTTCTTCTTGCTTTTCAAAATCGTACAGTGTCGCGTATGGCGCTGTAGTAGCGCTGCGTGTTGGTGGTTTGTTCCCGCTGCGCAGCCGTCAAGTTGGTATAAGCGCCATCTCGGAGTTGTTTTTAGCCATTTTTACCTGCCGTAAAGGTACAACATATTTTTACATATCAATAAAATATAAACAAAATCAACAAAAAAAAATTGATGTAATATCAATATGCTGCACAACCTCCGGCTTCGGGTGGTGCCCATACTCTATTGATATGAAAATATATTTTGCCCGTAGGGCATTCACATCAATAGAACAGCGTATCGGCAAGCTCGCTTTATTGCCCGTAGGGCATTCATCTCTTAACTGTTAATCCCCTCCGGGGAACCGAAGCGAAGCGAAGCGGAGCTCGGCGTAGCCAATAAGGAAATACTGACACACGTTTTTTCTATTGCCATTTTTCCCCTGACGGGGGAATTCACAAAACTGCCCCGCGCGAAGTATAAATCCGAGTATTGCTATTTTTTTATGCTAATAACGATGTCCTTATCGTTGTTGCCGATTAGCCCCCACCTTCGGTGCTTTTTGAGATACTTGAACAAAGCCCTACTCCCCTCCACAACAGTGGTACCTTTGGGGGAGATGATCTCTATCTTTTTCAAATTGTTGGCATAGCGTTGAATATAATTATTGTCCCAAATAAGCCCAAACGCTACCACCATGTAGTATTGGTTGCCGCCGTCCGCCCCCGGCAGATTTATTTCGTGCACAAACAAGCTGTCCCCATCTTCGTCGGCAACGCAGTACTGGTTAATAATCTGTCTTTGAGCAGTCCATTTATTGTGGATGGCACCTATTCCGCGATCGAACAGGCCGTCGGTTGTGTCGAGTATGTAGAAGCGAACGGTGGCTTTTCCGCCGGTTTGGTTGTTGATAGCAATTCCGCCATGCCAGTCGCACGAAGTAAGCGCAAGCAAAAATAGCGATAGCATTATCGGCACGAGATGAATGCAGGCACAATTTGCGGCCAATTTCATAATATTACGCATATTTTTTAAACATTAACGATTAAGTTATTCTGCTATGGTAATAGCAATCTCATCGGTATTGCCTATTACAGTCCACTCCCGATGTTTCTTAAAATACTCAACCAGCGTCTTCTGCCCCTCCACCGTAACGGTATCCTTGGGGGATATGATTTCTATTTTCCTGATGCTGCTGGTGTATTCGTCAATATTTTTATCGCTCCATGTGAAGTTACGCTCTAGAAGCATGCAATTTACATTGCTGCCACCTCTCCTGCCCGGCAGCCTGACCTCATGCACAAGTATGCTGTCTTGCCCGTCGGCAACAAAATACTGAATAGCCTTATTTTTGTCGTAGTATTGTAGCGATTTGGCCAGCGACGTATTTTTGGCAACGTAAAAGCGAACCTTAACTTTCCCCATTGTTTTGTTGCGAATGTAGATGGCGCCAAACGAGTAGCACGAGGTGAGCGCAAGCGTAAGCACGGCAAGCATTAATGGGAAGTGTACAAATATGGTTTTTCTTTTCATGTCATAAAGTTAGTAGGTGTTTTTGACTGCTGTAATCAGTATATCTGCTAAACTACCAAAATTCATACAAAATCATTTACCAATTAACAATTTTGTATGCGTACAACCCCCCATTACCTTCATTTATTGTGCCTGCCTTTTATTCGCTTGTTACGCAAATAGTATTTGCAAAAAACACGCCATTTTTATCCAGCTTTGTAATAGTAAATGTTTCTTCACAAATGTCTAATCTTTTTATACATTTTAATGTGGCTATGCCAATTTGTCCATTGCTTAGGAAATTCACCGGTTGACCGACTGTAAGTAAATTTGTTCTTAATCCGTACTTATTGTTTTCGACTATTGAATACAGCTTCCCGCCAAAGTAAAAAGGATGATCATCCGTAGCGACAAGTTTGATAAACTCAAAATCAAGTTCGTATAAGTTATGATGCTTTTGGGCGGCTACCTCTAAAACAGCTGCTTCCTCAATTTTATTGGTTACGGTATTTAAAGATAGGACTTTATCGCCAACTTTCAGCTGTTCAATTGCTTTTTCGCCATTTGGAGCGGCAATCATCGTTCCTTTAGCGAAGCAATGAACGCCTGTCCCGTCAAATTCTATTTCAGAAATTGCGACATCATCATATTTATTTCCTTTATAAACCTCAACAATTTCAAACTTTAAGTATAAATCATCGCTTTCTCCCTGCAATCCGGGGGCTTTGGCTATTGTAAATATTTGCTTTGATTTGATATCCAGTAAATTCAACATCGCATAAGGCTTGCTATTGACGTACAATTTCAGCTGCTTTACCCTTGAATTGTCCTGCCATGCTTTTTCCGATTTCATGTAGCCATTATAAATTTCGACAGCTGTGACAGGTGGAGACTGTTTGGAAAATCTATACGTAATGCTTTCGCCAATGCCGTAGCCGGTTGCGCCTTCCACCCATGCTGTTCGTAAAGAAAAATCGTGAGCATTGCCCGCTGTATAGCCGAAATCATGAGATGATTTTAATGCCGAGCTGGAAAAGATGCTATCAGGCCCTCCGCCGCAGTACCAGCTGCATCCAAAAGCTCCTACGTACAAGTGGTCTTCCTCAGAATATTCCTGCTCATGGCGCAATATTTCGATTTGCTCCGAGGTAAAATGCTGCTCGGCAGCGCTGTAATTCGGATATGAGCGTACAATGCTATCAATGCTCTCGTAAATTTTTTTGGCTCGCTGAAACTTTTTTGCGGCATCAAGGCTAATATCCGGGGTTTCCCCTACCTTCGGGTCAATAAATTTTATATCCGGCTGTATCTTGCCTATTCCTTGGCTTCCATTTAAGCGGCAAACTACTGGATACGATTGATTTTGAGCGGAATAAGTTCTGCAAGCGATGAGCGAGAATACTCCAAGCCATACAATTAATAATGATTTTGCGTTCATGTTTTAAACTTTTTAGGGATAAGAAATAAATAACATATAACGGATATAAAAGTGTCGTCCCTGCGGGACTTAGCGGGAGCCTCCTGCTTGTCCCCGTATGCTAAAGCATACGGTTAATAGCGTGTCACCCCTGCGGGGTTTGCAGCATACGGATTGCAGCATACCTGCGTAGAGACGTGGCGCGCTACGTCTCTACAACGAGCAGTCCCGCAGGGACGACACTTTATTAACCGTATGCTTTAGCATACGGAGCGGATAGCATACGGAGCGGAGATGCACGGATGCTCGCTTGTCCGGGCAGTCCCGCAGGGACGACACTTTATTAACCGTTATATGTTATTTATTTCTTATCCCTAAGGTTGTTTTGGGAAGAAAATAAGGTTGAAAATAAGGTTTGCGCAGGCGCTTTTTCCATCCTTCGCCGTCATTCCCGCGCAGGCGGGAACCTCCTCCCTTCGGGCTACCCAAGTGCGGTAGGTGTGGGAGGAGGTTCCCGCCTGCGCGGGAATGACGGCGCGGGCTGCGCTTCCCAACCTTATTTTCAACCTTATTTTTCTTCACAAAACAACCTCAGCAGCAAATGGTTCCGCATGATTTTTTTAAACCTCATCACCTTATTTTTTTGCCATCGGTTTCGTCGTGTTAGGAATGTTTTGGTTGGATATTAAAAAGAAAGTTGTAACTTTGAAGCCTATAACTTACTAGTTTAGCTATCCAAATATAAGCGTAGATGGAAGTAAGTGAAAGCATCAATAGCCTGAATTGCCAATTAAATATTATGCCCGAACAACAAAACATAGAATACAAGTCCGTTTGGAAAGATGAATACTTGAAATGGATCTGCGGTTTTGCCAATGCTAATGGCGGTACGTTAGCGATTGGCAAAAATGATGACGGCGAGGTTGTTGGTGTACCCAATACAAAGCGACTTTTGGAAGACATCCCCAACAAAATAAAAGATGTTTTAGGTATTATTGCCGATGTGAATTTGCACGAGCAGAAAGTCGGCGTTAGCCAAACCGCACAAGGTAGCTATATCGAAATCGTTGTTGAGCCACAGCCCACTCCTGTAAGCTACAAAGGCGAATATCACTATCGTAGCGGTAGCACAAAGCAGGAGCTCAAAGGAGCGGCGTTGGATAAATTCCTTTTGCAAAAATATGGCAAAAAATGGGACAGCGTAGCAATTCCAAACGTTAGCGTTGCTGAGCTGAGCACGGAAGCGTTCACTTTTTTCAAAGAAAAAGGCATTAAAAGCAACCGAATTGATGAAAACAGCCGTAACGACACTCCTGCACAAATGCTTGAAAATCTGAAATTAACAGAAAAATGTTATTTGAAGCGAGCTGCATTGCTACTTTTCCACCCCGACCCCGAAAAGTTTTTTACAGGCGCGTATATCAAAATCGGCTTCTTCCGTACTGACAGCGATTTACTTTTCCAAGACGAAGTTCACGGCAACTTGCTTGAGCAGGTCGAAAAAACAATGAAGCTTTTGCTTACCAAGTACACAAAAGCGTTGATAAGCTACGAGGGCATTTCGCGAGTAGAAACCTACGAATATCCCAAAGATGCTTTGCGCGAGGCGTTGCTTAATGCCATAACGCATAAAGATTATGCCGGTTGTACGCCCATTCAAATCAGCGTTTACGCCGACAAGATAATGCTATGGAACGAGGGAGAACTCCCTGAAAATTGGACTGTCAAAAACCTTTTGACCAAACATTCCTCCCGACCTTATAACCCCGACATTGCCAACGCTTTTTTCCGTAGCGGCTATGTTGAGGCGTGGGGGCGCGGCATAGATAAAATTACCGAGCAATGCGCTGCAGCAGGGTTGCCCGCTCCGCAATTTTCGCCTAATGGCTCTGACTTTTGGGTAATTTTCCGTAAAAATATTTACAGCAAAGACAACTTGAGCAAGCTGGGGTTGAATGAAAGACAAACCAAAGCTATGCTGTATATTCTTGAAAATGGTAAAATTACTAATAAAACATACCAAGAGTTAAATCAAATATCTAACAGAACAGCTGCTTCTGATTTGAAAGAGTTGGTTGAAAAATTTAATATGCTAAAAACCTCAGGTGCAGGTGCAGGTACTTTTTACCATACATAAATCACGCAAATCACGCAATAATCACGCAATAATCACGCAAATCACGCAACCACAAAAAAGGCTACCACCCAAGCGCAGGCGAAAATGACGGGAAAGGCTGCGCTTTACAACCGTATTTTTCAACCTCATTTTTACCTCATTTTTCTTAACAAAACAACCTCAGTAGCAAATGGTTACATATGATTTTTTTAAACATCATTTCCACCTAATTTATCTAACAAAACAACCTCAGTAGCAAATGGTTACATAATATATCCAACCTCATTACTTCATTTTTTTTGTGTCCATTTTATCGTTTTAATGAGGTAATGAGGTTGTTGATATACGTATTAATTCATTGCTACTGAGGTTATTTTGTTAAAAAAAATTAGGTAAAACCGAGCGTAGCGAGTTCACGAACACTTTAAAATAAACACAAGTGAGTAAATGAGGTTTCAAACTTTCGCGGAAATGACGGTGGGAGGGAGGAGTGAAAGACTCAAAATGAAAAAAGATTTAGCCCATCACCCGCAAATTTGCAGGCGATAGCGGCGTTCATTAATTATTATACTGCGCACGGGCTATTTTTGTGCTTTCCCCGTAGGGGAACAATATCAATAGAAGAGCGTGTATCGTTTTTCTCTTATCCCCGTAGGGGATTAATAGCTAAGAAATGAATGCCCTACAGGCAATAAAGCAGGCTTGTTGAGCTGCTGTTCTATTGATATGAATGCCCTACGGGCAATGCACAAAACTATGCCGTGCGAAGTATAATTATTAATTATTAATTATTAATTGTTAATTATTATCTTCACCTTCACGCCGGCCAGCAGCAGGTTTATGCTTTCGACATCTTGGAGGGTGTCGTGGCCGGAGGGAGCGATGTCCGAGAGGCCGTAGGCGGCGTACGCGCCGGCGTAAAGCCCCCAGCGCCTGGCGAGCGACCAGCGCCAGCCGGCTTCGGCGGCGAGCGATGCGCCGTGGCTCAAGGGTAGCGACCCGGACGCTACCTCCTCCACCGTGCTGCTGCCGGTGCGCGTTGTCGCCTCCGTGCGGTAGCGGCCGCTGAGGGCGAGGTCGAGCGAGGCGCCAATGGCGGCGTAAATGCGGTGGCGCTGCGCGGGCGTGCAGAAGCGCAGCCACAGCGGTACGCGCAGGTAGGTGGCGTCGACACGGGTGGCGCGCTTGCTCAGGGACAACGCGGCGCCCGCCGCCGCCGCCGCCTCAATGCCGGTGGAGGAGAGGAGTACGGCGGGGAAGGCGGCCTCCACGCCGGCGGCAACGCCCCAGCGCGGCGCAAAGCACCACGCAAGCTCAACACCAACCCCCGGCGCCGGTGCGGCAGGCTGCATAGACCCGGCAGCCATTTTGCCGGACAGCTCCGCCATCCCGTACATCCCGTACACGCCTACCTCGTAGCGGAAAGGCTTTGCGGGGGCGGGAGGCGCGGCGTTAGCCGCGCCGGAGGTGTCGCTGTCGGCAACGAGCAGCTCGCTGCCGACGAGTGCTGATGCGCTATCGGATACCGACACGCTATCGGGCAGCGACGCTACGATGCTGGCAGTTGTTACGTCACCGTTGTTGCTGTCGTCGTCGTCGTCGTCGTCGTCGTCGTCGTCGTCGCTTGCGGACGTGGACACGGCAGCGGAGCTTGCGGACGTGGACGCGGCGGCGGAGCTTGCGGACGTAGAGGCGGCGCTGCTTTCGGTGGGCTGCTCTTTGCCGGCGGCGGGCTGCGGAGCGCTCGCCGACACCGACTGTTTACCTGCCATTTTGGACTTGCCTCCGGATTTTTTCTTAGCGGGGCGGGGTGCGTTGCCTGCCGGCGGCGCGGCGGTTTCGGCTACCGGCGCGGCGCTGCGGGGCGGTTTTGCGGTGTCTATCGCCGTCGGCGCCGCGGTTTCGGCGGTTTCAGCAGTCTCGGGTACCGGTGCGTCGCTGCAGAGTATTTCTATGGCTTCCGGCTCCGCCTCGCCGGACGACGGGCTGCAACCTTGCAACCCGAAAAGCAGCGCCGCTGCCGACAGCAGCGCCGCTGACGAAAGCATGATGATGACTTTTTTCTTTTTCATAGTTTTTTTTCTTGTTAATGTGAATTGTTAGATGGCATCTACGTTTTATTGATATATGTTTATTGGTATAGGGGAACTCCTAAGAAATAAAAAATTTATAGCTTATAAGACTTGGATGTTGAGCACAGGGCTGAAAGCCCGAAATCAATAGCGTATGGCAACGCCATACGAACAAGAAGCCGCCGCATTCGCATTAAGCCCTGAAAGGGCGCAATCCGGATAAGCAGATTCCGCCCCGTTGGGGCTTCAGGTATTGATAGATACCGTCCGTGCCACAGGGCGTTGCCCTGTGCTATTGATATCGGGCTTTCAGCCCTTGCGGGAACTCCTAAAAACCTCCCCAAAAAATAAGGTAATGAGGTTAATGTACATCTACTCTCCTTGCTGCTGCTGAGGTTGTTTTGTTGAGAAAATCAGGTAAAAATGAGGTTCCGCTCTCAAAAAAAGCCTTTTCATCAATAAAAAAAGCGTGCAAACTTTTTGAAAATTGGTTTACACGCTTTGTATCAATTGACTCGAATGATATTATACTGTAATCAAATCAAAATACATTAATCTTGTCTTTAGTTCTCTTTCAGGTGAAAGGCCGATATATTCCCTTTCCTGCTGTTCCGATGAAAACAGCAACTTGAAACCATTGGTTTCGTAGAATTTTAACGTTTGACCGCTGTTGTAGGCATCAACGGTAAGATAGCGGCAACTGTAAAGGTTGTCGGGGTCAATAGACATGTGTTTAATATATTCTATCAATTCCGAGCCTATTCCCAGTTTCCGGTATGCGCTGCTTACTCCCAAACGACCGATTAAAACGGCAGGGTAGCTGCTCAAACTCTTTTCGTGAGGGATGTTTTTTGTTACCTTATCCCTGCGGCTTCGTGGAATATTACGCACGTCAACACTCGACGCCGATAGCGTAAAGGCGCATACAATAGCTGAAGACGCCTCATTTAACGCAAAGCAATAGGTTTTTCCAAGCAGCTGCCGTTCGTAATTAGCGGCATCATTCAGGAAAAAATTGTCCAAATCGTTGTCGCCGCAGCTGAATTGCGACCACTCGGCGACTGTTTTTCCACCGAGCCGGAATTGCGAGCATTTTTCCAGGAAACTCATTCCGCACTTTGCTGTTGGCGTTTCCTGAAGTCTGCCATTATCTTCCGATAGACCTCTTTGCTTTCCGGCGAGAGGGGATTCGTTCCCCGCTTCTTTTCGTTTTCTTTTGCTTCTTTCACAAACCGGCGGGCGAGTTCGCCTTCCAGCACCGGAATGCTTCTAATAGGTGTTGCCATAATCTTTGTATCTTAAAATTATACCGCAAAGATACGAAAAATTATTCGTGATTGGCAATTAAAAAAAGCGTGTAAACCAATATGTCAAAGAGCCAATATCAATTACGAATTACATATTTTGCCGCCACGTAGGGGCGACCCTTGCGGTCGCCCCCATCGGCGGTAGAGACGTTGCATGCAACGTCTCTACATGCAACGCCCCCACCACCAAACCCACCGCCGTGCGTCCGGGATGCGGGGCGACCCACCGCGTGTCCCCCGCCGCGGGTCGTTGACCCGCGGTTATGGAAATCCGGCATTTCATGCCGGGCGCAGGGGCGCCGGGCAATATTGTTAACCCATAACTCATAACTCCCTAATAATTCCTGACGCAACGCACTGAACGACCGTTACCCTTGCTGTTGCTGTCCGTACCGCGGCCCGTGTAGGCACTGTCGAAGTACTGGAAGTACGCGTCGCCGTTACTGCTGTACGTACTACTCCAATAGTCGGCGTAGCTACCCTGACCGTAGAGCGAACCACCATCGCTACAGTAGCCACCTATCACACCTTCAAAAGTAGAACCTGAATCCCAACAATCATCATTACTCGTGGAACAATTACGACCAGAAACACTATGCAAGATATTAAACTCGCCAGCAGTATTACCGGTAGGAATATGCCAACCGGAAGGACAAATGCCCTGGCACGCACTGCCCGATGTGCCCGTACACTGAAAACTATTGTCAGAAGAACCCTTATACGCTTTCGTGCTCTGCATCGCCGCAGGCCAATTATACAAATAACCCGCATTTGCCTGCGAAGAGGAACGGCAATGCCCCACATAACCCGTATACACCGTGGTCCCAGCTGTGGTCGCAGCTTCTGAATTATCATTATTCCAACTCGCCGTGCTGTTCGGGCAAGTCCCGAACTTCAAATCCTGAACCATCCAAATACGGTTATCCTGCAACTTCTTTACCTTATACGTATTATTATTGCCCCCCGCTCGCGTATCGGTGAGGTACCACACCGTACCGACAGCCGCCTCCGGGCACGGGGCAAATTCAGTAAAATCTACCGTCGCATCCGCTGGAGTGTATGGCACCCTCAGCTCGAGGGTGCGCATCACCGTGTTGCCGGCAGCGTCGGACACAAGGATGAGCGCTCCGAG
>JAISAC010000019.1 GCA_031266935.1 Prevotellaceae bacterium | reverse complement strand
ATTACCCCGCGTTTTCTCCTCCTTCCAGCTCTTTGAAGTATCGGTATGTGTTTACCGTGAGCTCGCCGGCAGCGGCGTCGTCGCAAATAATCATGCCGTGCGGGTGAATTTGGAGCGCGCTGATAGTCCACTTTTGGCAGTACGCGCCCTCTACGCCGTGCTTCACCGCCTGCGCCTTGCTGCTGCCGGTGGCGAGGATGAGCACCTCCCGCGCTGCCAGGATGGTGCCTATGCCCACCGTCAGCGCGCTGCGGGGCACAGCGCTGACGTCGTTGTTGAAGAATCGGGAGTTGGCCGCCAGCGTGTCGCAGGTGAGCGTTTTGATGCGGGTGAGCGAGGTGAGCGACGAGAACGGCTCGTTGAACGCAATATGCCCATCGTTGCCCACGCCGCCCAGGAACAGGTCAATGCCGCCGTAGCCGGCTATTTTGGCCTCGTAGTTGCGGCACTCCTCCTCCAAATCGTTGGCGTTGCCGTTGAGGATGTTCACATTTGCCGGCGGAATGTCGATGTGCTTAAAGAGGTTGCCCCACATGAAGGAGTGGTAGCTTTCGGGGTGGCTTTGCGGCAGCCCCACGTACTCGTCCATGTTGAACGTTACCACGTTCTGGAACGATACCTGACCCTGCTTGTGCGCTTTTATCAGCTCCCTGTACGTCTCCAGCGGGGTCGACCCCGTTGGCAGCCCCAGCACAAAGGGCTTATCCGACCTCTTGCCGTGCCGGCTGACGCTTGCTATGATGTACGCCGCTGCGCGCTGCGCAACAACGGACGAGTCTTTTTCTATAATTAATCGCATAACGTAATTTTTTTTCTTTGATAAATACTTAGAGTTTATATTCAGTAGATGCTCGAGGCTATCTCAAAAGTGTTTTAGCACACAGATAACGCAGATTTAATAGATTTAAGTTTAATAGATAAGCGCAGATTGTAATCTGTTGATTATTGGAATATAAAAAAATATGTTTTATTATTTATCTGCGAAAATCCGTCTAATCTGCGTCATTTGTGTGCTTTTGAGACAGCCTCAATCCCTCAAATCTCAATTTGTACAAACACCTCTATTGCCTGATACTCTGCCATGCCGAGCTTGTCGTAGAGGTGCGCGGTGTTTTGCGTTCTGTCCTCGGCGCGCTGCCAGAACTCCCTGGTGTCGCTGCCGGGGAATGGAACGATGTCCTTTTGCGAGAGGTGCCGGTAGATGGCGTGACGCTTTTTCACCATTTCTTCGGGGCTGAGCGGCACGGCCATGTCCACCACGCCCAGGTCCCACTCCTGCCATGCTCCGCGGTAGAGCCACATCTGCACCTCCTTTGCCCACTCCTCGCGCTTCACCGCCTGCATGGCCGCCAGCACCGCCTCGATGCAGATGCGGTGGGTGCCGTGCGGGTCGGAGAGGTCGCCGGCGGCGTAGATTTGGTGGGGCTTCAGCTCGTTGAGCAGGCGCACCACGATGTCGATGTCCTCCTGCTGCAGCATTCCCTTTTTTATGCCTCCCGTTTCGTAGAACGGCAGGTTGAGGAAGTGCGCGTGCGTCTCCTCGTTCAACCCAAACAGGCGCGATGCCGCCTTTGCCTCGGCGCGCCGTATGGCGGCCTTAATGTCGAGCAGCTCGCGAGGCTCGGGCTCGCCTGCTTTTTTGTTGGCGATGATGCTTTTTACCTGCTCAAACTTGTTGTCCAGCTTCAGCTCGCGGGCGGTATCCATAATCTGCAAAACGACGTCATCGTGCACGGCCACGTTGCCCGAGGTCTGGTAGGCTACGTGCACATCGTGCCCCTGGTCAACGAGGCGCAAAAATGTTCCTCCCATTGAAATGACGTCGTCGTCGGGGTGTGGCGAGAAGATGAGCACCCGCTTGGGGAACGGCGCCGATCGAACGGGGCGCGTTACGTCGTCGGCGTTGGGCTTTCCGCCCGGCCACCCCGTAATGGTGTGCTGCAAGTCGTTGAATATGCCGATGTTTATCTTATCGTAAGGCCCGGCGCTTTCGAGCAGCGGCCCCAGCGAATTTTCGATGTAGTCCTGGTAGGTCAGCTTTAGGATTGGCTTTTTCACCTCGCCGCAGAGCCACACCACGGCTTTTCGGGTAAACTTTTTTGTCCATTCGCAGGGGCCTACCAGCCAGGGGGTCTGCTCGCGGGTGAGCAGCTCTGCGGCGGTTTCGTCAACCACCATCTCAATGCAGGGGTGGTTTTGCAGCAGCGATGCGGGCAGCTGGTCGGTAACCTCGCCCTCTACCACCTTGCGCACTATGGAGGCTTTGCTTTCGCCCCATGCCAGCAGAAAAATGCGGTGGGCATTCATAATTGTCCCCATGCCCATGGTGATAGCCAGGCTCGGGATGCTGCTGTAGCTGTGGAACATCGGTTGCAGCGATTGCCGCGTGGCGTGGTTGAGCTGCACTAACCGCGTGCGCGACTTGGCGTAGGAGCCTGGCTCGTTGAACCCTATTTGCCCCTGCTCGCCCATGCCCATTATCATCAGGTCTATTTTGTGAATGTTGGCCTCAAACTTTTTGCAGTACTCCGACGCGGATTCAATTGGCGTTGTCCCGTCAAAGATGTGGATGTTTTCGGGGCGGATGTTGACGTGGCTCAAAAAATCCTCGTGGATGCGGTAGTTCCGGCTTTGCTGCTCTGTTGCCTTGATGGGGTAGAGCTCGTCTAAGCTGTAAACCACCACATTTTCGAAGGACACCTCGCCTTTTTGGTAGCGCTTTACCAGCTCGCGGTACAGGCCTATCGGGGTGCGCCCCGTGCTCAGGCCAAGCACAAAGGGGGCGGGCTTGTCTTTGCCTTTTTCTTTGTCGCTGTGGCTGTTAACTATGTCTACAATGGCGTTGGAGAGGTACTGTACGCCGTCGTACTCGCTTTCGTAGATGCCGGTGCGTATTTTTTCGTACCGCTGCAAGATGTCGCTCGGCGTAGCGTTGGGTATCAATCCGCCTTCTTTGGGCAGCTTATATCGTGTGTACATATTTGATATTTGTTTTTTTTTGTGTGCTAAAGGTTGATGCTGCTAAGCGACTGCAAAAGTAAATAAAATAAATTACAAAGAGAGCTTGCGCTAAAAAATAATTATGCTACCCCACTCCGGAGGCGCTGTAAAAGAGCGCGCTATCTTGTTCCGATATCGAAAAATGTATTATTGTTTAAAGTATATTCCAGCATGAACGCTACGTTGCCGAGCAGGGGCGCGTGCGTACCCATGGTGGAGGCAACAATTTTGCAGCTTTTCAGGAGCTGGGGCAGCGCATACCTGTTCATGTGCTGCTGAATGGGGAAGAGCAGGTACTGCCCGGCGGCCGTGAGCTCTCCCCCCAGAATAATCATCTCGGGGTTGAGCAGGTGCAGCATGATGGTGATGACCTTGCTGAGGTGCTCCGAAATCTGCGCAAACAGGTTGATGGTGAAGGCATCGCCGCTATGCAGCGCCTGCAAAATGTGCTGCAGGGTGAGGTAGGTTCCGTTTTTGAGGTAGGTGCTTAGCATTGTGCTGGAGCCGCCCTGTATGCTTTCCATGATTTTGGAAACAAGGGCCGACTCCGAAATTTCCGTTTCCAGACAGCCTGTTTTTCCGCAGTGGCACTGCTTGTTGTTATCAACAATGGGGATGTGGCCTATTTCGCCCACCATGCCGTCAAGCCCCATGTAGAGCTTCCCGTTCAGGATCATCCCCATTCCGATGCCGGTTCCGCCTACGTAGAGGTAGAGCATATTTTCTATTCCCTTACCCAGGCCGATGGTATGCTCTGCCAGCGTCATGGCGTCCATGTCGTGCTGCACCAGCACGGGGTAGGGAAACATTTTTGAAAAAATTTCGGAAACGGGGCGGTTAATGTTGCCAAAGTAGTTGTAGTTAATGCCCGAATTTTTGTCGGTCAGGCCGGGTATGGCAATGCTTATCCCCATAATCTGCCGGCGGTTGACCTTGCTGTCGTTGATAATTTTGCGTACGCTTCGCTGCAAAATTTTGAGCATGTCGTTGGGGGTGGTAATGCCGATTTTTACGGAGGTTATGAGGGTTATGAGCTCGTTGTTGAGGTTGGCTATCGCCACGCGCAGGGTAAACCGCTCCACGCATACCACTATGCAGTAGGCGTAGCTGGCGTTGAGCGTGTAGGTGTAGGCGCAGCGCCCTCCGTTGGAGGCGGCTTTGCCTTTTATCACCAGCACCTGCTGGTGCAGCAGCTCCTCCACCACCTTGCACAGCGTGGGGACGGTATAGTTGACGAGCTTGCGCAGCATGGGTATGGTTAGCTGACCATGCTTGTACAAATGACGAATGATGTCATTCTTAAGGGATTGCGGTTTGGATTGCATACGCACAAAAAGTAAAGATTATAGTTATGTTGAAATTTATGTTGAACCTGTAAAAAAAAATTTGCAATTTAATTCTGTTATACTCCACACATTATAAAAATATATTGCGAATGAGGACAGCTCAAAAGAGCCGCTCAATACTTGTCAACACTATAAATATCAGATATTTCTTTCCTCACTTTCTTCCTTAAATCCCCTGCCCTGTACCCGATGGTAATGAGCAAAGGCACTCTTTTTGACGACGGAATATCCAATAGCTTCTTTACTTTTTTCTCGTTAAACCACCCTACCATGCATGTTCCAAGGCCGAGATTGCTGGCCTTCAGACAAAAATGGTATGCTACTATGCCTACGTCTATCAATGTATACTCTTTTCCCTGCAAAACGCTTCCGATTTTCGAAGTAAAATTCGGCTTTTCAAGTACCAATGCAACAACAGCAGGGGCATCGGCACAAAATTTGTTCATTCCCATGCTTACGGCGCAGCCGCATACCTGCGTTTTAAGCGTGCTATCTCTGACAATAATAAATTTCCATGGTTGGGCGTTACATGCCGAGGGAGCCTGTCCTGCAGAAATGATACACGCCATCAGCTTTTCCTCTTCGACTGCTCTGCCTGTGTCGTATTTGCGGTCGCTTTGCCTCTCAAGAATCAGCTCGTCAAAATTCATATGTAATTATAATTGTGATTGTAATCGTAATTAAATTAATAATGCATATACCGGCGCGGCAGACCTCACCGTTTTTTTTCGATGCTATAGTAGGGTTCTTTATCCAGCTTGTCCCTGCAAATGTAGAGCACAGCGTAGTACAGCGCAAGGATGCCCAGCGATGACAGCCCTGCAACACCCTCCGTCACCCCTGCAAAAAGCAGCAGCGAAAGGCATCCTAGCAAAATTACTACAGGAAGCAGGTAAACAAGCGCAACCGCCTTTTTGCCCAATGGCTGCTTCAGCACAACGTTAACCGTTTCGCCTACCGAGAACAGCTGTAGCCTCAAGGGCACCTGTACAAAATTCTGCTCTGCGCCGGAAGCCGATGCCTCCCCTGCGGAAGGTTTAATGCGCACAAAAATGCCATCCTCGTCGATATTTTCGACAATACCTGTATGCGAAATCTTTTGTGGCATATACGGTTATACGTTTTTTTAAGAGTTATGATGTAAATGCACCTTTCGCGACGACGTTGCAGCTCCGTCATTCACGAAAGTAAAAAGTTTGACAAATGTATGAAAAATATCGGTTAAAATTTCATTGACCGGCAATAAAACTTTTTTTTTACCGTTATAAAACATTGTCCGATGCTTCAGCTGCAATTATTTTGCTTCGCTGGGGCAAATGCACGAAATTTTAGGGTAATGCTTCTGTATTTTGTGTTTTGGGAAAATGAGGCTGTATCAAAAGTAGGGGCGTACGGGTTATACATCCCCCACCAACACCCATCACTTGGCATCGTCATTCCTCGCTGCGCTCGAAATGACGGCGCTAAGCGGGAGGCGGGGGAAGGCATCCCCTTCCCGTTCGTAGGGCGTTGCCCAATGTCGTCAACTTAAGCCGTAACTACTTGAAAGGCAAAGCCACCATGTACTGCCTTTCAGGTAGAGAGAGGGAGCAAGTTTCCCATAATAATTGATAATGAGCAATTAATAATGAGGTGGCTGATAATGCTAACGGTACTTTTTGCGGCGCTGCCTGCGGAGGAGCAGCGCTACCTCGCGGGGATGCGCGGCGTACAGGCGATGGGCGGCCTGATTGAGCGCGACGGCTACTACCTGCACGGCGGGTACTCGTGGTACACCCGGCACAAAAACCGCTGGGCGG
>JAISAC010000184.1 GCA_031266935.1 Prevotellaceae bacterium | reverse complement strand
TCAACCAACATGCAATTTTCTGCCAACATTGTCCTCTATAAGAGACATGACGAACAACAAATAATGAACGTAAATTTAAAAAATTGCACCCCTAATTTTGACACCCCACCCATGAGGCATAGCAAATTCCTCTATCCTGTACACAGAAGGCATTATTTTTATCAAAAGCGCCACCTGCTTTCTATTATTAGGTATAGAAATATCAACCAATACCAGCTCAACAAATCTTACGGCCAGCTTAGTCGTTCAGCGAAAAGCGCCTGAATGAGGTTACCGTAACGTCTTTGTCAACGCTTTTGAGGTAGGCTTCTACGGTAATTTTGCCGTCGTTGATGAAATCTTGCGCCAGCAGCGTGCTGTCCTTGAAAAAGCGGTTGAGCTTACCCTGCGCAATTTTTTCAATCATGGCTTCAGGCTTGCCGTCGAGCTTAGCCTGCTCGCGGCCTATTCTCAGCTCTTTTTCCTGAACTTCCTTTGGGCAGTCGTCCTTGCTTACCGAAACCGGGCTCATGGCGGCTGTCTGCATGGCGATATACTTGGCCGATTCTGCCGGCAGCGCCTTGTTGAAGGCCACCAGCGACGAAACCTTGCTGTTCATGTGGTTGTAGCAGGTTAGCAGCGCACCCTCCAGCTTGTCGTAGTAGGCCACCTGATGCTTTTCGCCGGTTTTTCCCGTTTGCTGAGAAATCAGCTCCGCGATGGTAGCGCCGTCTATCTTGAGGTTGAGCAGCGCCTCGGTATCGGCGGGCAGGTTAGCCAGCGCAGCATCGGCCACTTTTTTTGACAAAGCCCGAAATTCTTCGGTTTTTGAAACGAAATCGGTTTCGCAGCCAAGGCACACCAAAATACCTTTTGTTGTGTCGGCCGAAACTTTTGCAATTGCAGCGCCCTCCTTCGTTTCGCGGTCGGCGCGCTTGCTGGCAACCAGCTTTCCTTTTTCGCGGATTATTTCCTGCGCACGGTCAAAGTCTCCGTTGGCTTCCACCAGGGCATTTTTGCAGTCCATCATCCCGCTGCCCGTCATTTGACGCAGCTTTGCAACATCCGATGCTTTAATTTCCATAATTGTTTTCCTCCGTTTTGTTTAGAATGATAAGGGTTACTCTGCTGCTTCTGTTGTTGTTGTTTCTTCTTCTATTGCTATTGCTGTTGCCGCTGCCGGCTTTTCGGCTTTGGGTTTACGCGCCCTCAGCCTGGTATTTTTTTCGTGTCCTTCTTCGCTCTCCGGTTTGGAGGTATCTTTTGCCTCCTTGTCCTTTTCCAGCTTGCGCTCCTCCAAGCCTTCCTGAATGGCGCTGCACAGAACCTCAATAATGTAGGCGATGGATTTGGTTGCGTCGTCGTTAGCGGGGATAACAAAGTCAATGGGGGTAGGGTTGCAGCAGGTATCCACCATGGCGATTATCGGAATATTCAGGCGGTTTGCTTCGCGCACGGCGTTTGCTTCTTTCTGAATGTCCACCACAAATATGGCGGCAGGCAGGCGCGAGAGGTCGGCAATGCTGCCCAGGTTCTTCTCCAGCTTTGCCCGCTGGCGTGCGATTTGCAGGCGCTCGCGCTTCGAGACGTTGCTGAACGTTCCGTCGGTGCTCATCCTGTCAATTTGCCCCATTTTTTTCACCGATTTGCGAATGGTGGGGAAGTTGGTAAGCATACCGCCCGGCCAGCGCTCGGTAACGTAAGGCATGCCGATTTTGGCAACATTTTCGGCAACAATATCCTTGGCCTGCTTTTTGGTAGCAACAAAGAGCACCTTGCGGCCTGACTTTGCTATTTGCTTGAGCACCGCAGCAGCCTCATCAATTTTTACAATGGTTTTGTGCAAGTCTATGATGTGAATACCGTTTTTCTCCATAAAAATATACGGAGCCATTTTCGGATTCCACTTGCGCTTTAGGTGTCCGAAGTGGACACCTGCTTCGAGAAGCTGTTCAAAATTTGTACGTGGCATTTTTTTGTTTATGTTTAAAAGTGAGTTTAAAAGTGAACTTTGTTTTAAGCTATTGTTTTTAAACCTCATCCGTCAACCTGTCGGGTAGCAAAGCAATTATTGGTCTCGCAGGTTTTATCGCGGCCAAACAACAGCGCAGTAGCGGCTACAAGCCAATCTGCCCTGTTTAAAGATTTGAGCCGTGCTTTATTGTTTTTATTATAAAGGTAAAAATGGTAATGGAGGGCCGCTGCTAACGCTTGCTGAACTGGAAGCGCTTACGTGCGCCCGGTTGTCCGGGTTTTTTGCGCTCCACCTTGCGGGAGTCGCGGGTGAGCAGCCCGTTTGATTTCAGCACCGGACGAAAAGCCTCCTTATCAACCTCGCACAGGGCGCGGGCAATGGCTAAACTTAGCGCTCCGGCCTGCCCCGTTACGCCGCCTCCGTCGAGGTTTACCTTAATATCGTATTTGCCCTCGTTACCCGTGAGCGCCAAAGGCTGGGTAACTACATACTGCAAAATTCCCGACGGAAAGTAGTCGGTCAGCTCGCGGTTGTTGATGGTAATTTTCCCGCTGCCTACGCTCATGTATGCGCGGGCAATTGCAGATTTTCTTCTTCCGATAGCATTTATAACTGTTGTTGCCATTTAGCGTACGAATTGTTTACCTGATTTCACTTAGTTTGATTAATGTAGGCTTTTGTGCTTCATGCGGATGGCTTGGGCCTTCGTACACGTGGAGGTTACGAAACTGCTCTGCGCCCAGCCGCGTTTTAGGGAGCATACCCTTTACTGCTTTTTCTACCACTGCAAACGGCTTCTTTTTGAGCAGCGCAGCAGGCGTAATAAAGCGCTGTCCTCCCGGATATCCGGTATGGCGAACATACTGCTTGTCGGTCATTTTATTGCCGGTGAAGCGAATTTTTTCGGCGTTGATAACGATTACGTTATCGCCGCAATCAACGTGCGGCGTGAAGCCGGGCTTGTTTTTGCCGCGTAGCATGTAGGCTACCGTTGCCGCCAGGCGTCCCGCCACCTCGTTGGTAGCGTCTACCAGCACCCAATTTTTTTGCACCGTTGCGCTGTTCAGCGATACGGTTTTGTAGCTCAAAGTATCCATAGTTAACCTATCGAATATACCATAAATATTTACCAATTAAGGCAGCTGCATTTCTTACGATGCGTAACTCCCCCACTTTTAAGGGCTGCAAAGATAGCTCTTAAATTTTGAATTGCAAAAAATTTGGCATTTTTTTTTGCGATGCGGAGCAAAATAAAGTATGACGAGATAATTTCGGCATTGGCTAATTGTCTCGTCACTGACGAGACAATTTCAGCATTCCAAATTTGTGCAGCTTCTGGCTGCACAAATTTATTGAGCTTTAATCTATCCTGATATTCAATGAATTGAGCAGAAGAGTAGATTTCATACAATAAAACCATTTTGTAAATACTTGGGCGGCTGTATCCTCGCAAAGTCGGGTCTTGTGTCCGTAAATATTCCGAAAGTTGCGTGAACGGTGTTGCGAAATAATCCCGTGAACTTGCTGAAATTCCTGTGTTGCTAAATTTGTATTATTCGTTTCCATAATTCTATATTTCTGTTATTTTCAATAACTCTGCCGCTTCCTTGGTTATAGCAGCTCTTCTGTTGTATTTTTTATATCCATATGAAAGTATTTTTTAGCAGCTGCAAAGGTATGATTTTTTCCGAATTGATACTTTGGTGGTGATGTAAAAAGTATGCTGATGTAATCTAACGTTTAAGATATGTTGGATTGAGAATGGATGGCGACGAAGCCGCCGCCCGACTGCCCCCTCCCCCGTGCGTTGTACCCGTCATTCCTCACTACGCTCGGAATGACGGGTACAACGCACGGGGGTAATGGAAAGTTATTGCTATTTACAAAAATGCAAATTAATTCACTATTTGCCAAATATTTAGTAGCAGACCTTTTATATCACCACCAAGGTTTTTTTATTGTAGCAAGTGCAGCAGGTGGCAACCTGTGCTGTTTTTACCTTTATTTATTTACGTTAAGTTACTGAATTTTTGATAATTGAAGCGGAATCGTGTATCCTTTGGCTATAAAATTTGTACTTTAATAGCAAAAAAAAGCGGTAGAATTGGTAGAAAAGTGTAAATTTGGGGCTCGAATTGTGCGAACATTATGCCATTATAAAGGTAGAGAATAAAAAAATGGATGACATGAACACCGAGTTTGAACCGAAAATATTAGCCTTTGTCTGCAACTGGTGCACGTACGCCGGCGCCGACCTTACGGGCACAAGCCGCATCAAGTACGCCTCCAACGTGAAGATTGTTCGCTTTCCGTGCACGGGGCGCATTGACTTCATGCTGCTGCTCAAAGCCTTTGCCAACGGCTCGGATGGCGTTATTGTGTCGGGCTGCCACCCCAACGATTGCCACTACACGTCGGGTAACTTCCACGCGCGCCGCCGCTGGATTATCTTCCGCGGGCTGCTCAGCTTTCTGGGGATAGACGTGCGCCGGATACAGTTCTCGTGGGTCTCTGCCGCCGAGGGGGCAAAGTGGGCCGACGTTGTCAACAAAACGGTGGCCGATGTTCGCGCGCTGGGGCCGTACACCGAGTACCGGAAAGCGGCCGAATTTTTGGCAGGCAACGAAGATGTGCTACTCAAAGAGCAGGAGGTAACCCCATGAATGAGCTGAGAAGTAAAGTAAAGGAGCTGCTCGGCAGCAAGGAGATTGACCTGTTTGTAGGCTACGAGCAGGGTACGCGGCTTCCGCGCCCCCTGATAGCCGCCTCTGCCGAGGAAGCCGACAGGCTGATATTTGATGAAAACTGCACCGGCAACCTTGCCGTTTACCTCACGCGCAGGGAGCTTGCGGGCGGTAAAAAGGTGGGCATTGCGGCGTCGTACTACGCCATGCGCAGCATTAGCCGCCTGCTCGACGAAAACCAGCTGCGGGAGGGGATGGTCAAAGTATTCGGGCTGACGCCGGACGGAGGTCTAAAGCTGCTTGACGCCATTGCCGACGTGAAGCAGCACCTGCAGGAAGCCTCTGCGCCGTCGAGGCAGGTGGAGGATGAGTGGGTGAAGGAGATAGAGGATATGCCGCCGGCAGAGCGCTGGAAGTTCTGGACGGGCGAGCTCTCCAAATGCTTCAAGTGCTACGCCTGCCGCGCTGCCTGCCCCATGTGCTACTGCACAAAGTGCATTGTGGAGGTCAACCGTCCGCAGTGGATACAGCCGTGGGCGGCAACCATGAGCAACGTGGAGTGGCAAATTAGCCGCGTAATGCACATGGCGGGTCGCTGCGCCGACTGCGGGGCCTGCGGCGCCGCCTGCCCGCTGGGATTGCCCGTGCACATCATAGCGCATAAAATGGCGGAAATGGTCAGGCAAAACTTTGGCGAGCCGACAGAAAAAGGCAACGTGCTATCTACGTTTAACCCCAACGACGAAGAAAACTTTATATGGTAAAAGCGATGGAGCAAAAATATATACCCTCAAAATATATGCCCCCAAAATATATACCCAAGTCGTCCCTCAAAGCATGGCTGGCAAAGGTAAAGGATGATGGCCGGCATATCTACGCGCCGGTAACCGAAAACGGCAAAACGAACTTTAAGCGGGTGAAGTCCGTTGACGAAATTTCGATGGAGCATATCCAAACGGCGCAATCGGCCAAGGGAGCGGTGTTTCCGCGCACCGAGAAGCTCTTCTCCTACGCCGGCGGGCAGCAGGGCGACGTAGCGTTGCAGGATTACAACCCCAACGATATTCCCGACACGGTAGTATTTGGCCTGCATCCCTGCGATGCAGCCGCGTTCAAGTCCTTGTCGGGCATTTTTAGCTGGGGCGCTAAGGACAGGCCATTTGACGAGCGCATGAAGCGGGTAACGCTCGTTGGCGTGAGCTGCGGCCGGAGCGATGTATTTTGCTTTTGCACCTCCGTCGGCGGCCATCCGGGAAGCGCGGAGGGGAGCGATATTTTGCTGACCGCCGTTGGCAACGATGGCTATCTTGTAGAAATTATTACCGACAGGGGGCAGGCGCTGGTAGAAAAAGGCGCCGACCTCTTTGAAGCCGCCGCCGCCGGTGTTAGCAAGGAAGAGCATTTGGCGTCGGTGCCGGTGAGGTTTAGCGTTGAGGAGGTGCAGCGCAAAATGGCAGGCTCGTTTGAGGACGATATTTGGAAAAAGCAGTCGGCGCGCTGCATTGGCTGCGGCGCCTGCGCGTTTGTGTGCCCTGCCTGCGCCTGCTTTGATATTCAGGAAAACGCAAAGGGAAACGGCGCCGGCGACAGAATACGCTGCTGGGATTCGTGCGGATTTTCGCTTTTCACGCTTCACACTTCGGGGCACAACCCGCGTAGCGTACAAAGCCAGCGCTGGCGGCAACGCCTGCTGCACAAGCTCTGCTACATGCCCGACCGCCTCTCGGTGCGCGGCTGTACCGGCTGCGGACGCTGCTCCCGCGCCTGCCCTGTGGATATGAACTTGGCAGAGCATCTGAAAGAATTTGAACGTTTGAAGGTTTAAAAAAATTTGATACCACCCATGGCCGACAACATTTATCTTCCCTACTTAGCAACCATCGAAAAAATTACGCAGGAAGCGCCGGGCGTAAAAACATTCCGCCTGAAGTTCAAGGACGAGGAGGTTGCCCGCTCCTTTGAGTTTAAGGCGGGGCAATTCGGCGAGTACTCCGCCTTTGGAGAGGGCGAATGTACGTTTTGCATAGCCTCGTCGCCCACGCGCAAGGGTTACATTGAGTGCACCTTTCGCGAGGCCGGAAAAGTTACCTCGGCGCTGGCACGGTTAGAGGAGGGGCAAACAATGGGGTTTCGCGGCCCCTACGGCAACACGTTCCCAATGGATGAGTGGAAAGGAAAAAGCTTGCTGTTCATTGCCGGCGGCATTGCGCTGCCGCCCATGCGCTGCGTGATATGGAACGCCCTCGACACGCGGAGCAGCTACAAGGATATAAACATTCTGTACGGCGCAAAATCCGTTGCCGACCTCGTGTACAAGCACGAGCTGAAGGAGTGGGAGGAGCGCACCGATGTGAACTTGCTTACCACCGTTGACCCGGGCGGCGAAACGCCCGAATGGAAAGGGCAGGTAGGCTTTGTGCCTGCTGTGCTGGAAAAAATGAACCCCGCTTCCGAAAATACCATTGCCGTTGTCTGCGGGCCTCCCGTGATGATTAAGTTCACCTTTCCGGTGTTGGACAAGTTGGGCTTCAAGCCCGAAAATATCTACACTACGCTCGAGAATCGCATGAAATGCGGCGTTGGCAAGTGCGGACGGTGCAACGTGGGCAGCAAGTACGTATGCAAGGATGGCCCTGTGTTCTCAAGGGCGCAGCTGGAAGCGCTGCCGGCGGAGTACTGATGGGAATTATGAATTATGAATATAGACTTAAACGCTATGATTGATTTATGAAAGAAAACAGCTACGGCGTCATATTGGATAAATCAAGAAAAAGGACTATACTATAATCAAGAAAAAGTTTTGAAAATTCTTGACCAACAGCGGATCAATCCCGCTGACGTGGCTTTCGGCTTTCCTGAAAAAAAAATCAGATGCAACAAGAAAAATCAAAACTTTCAGAGTTCACATTGAACTCTGCTGCGAATGTAGTACAAAATTTCCAGAATCCAAAACTTTCAGGGGAAAAAATTGAAAAAAAATATCACGAAAGTTACCTCATTGAGGGTGCTAAGGGAAGCAGGAGTATGAAGTGAACAAAAAAGGCTGATATAACATACTATCGAATAAATTATAAATAACATTGAGTTTCAAAAAAAATGGCAGACACAATTCTTGAACGATTTCTCCGCTACGTGGCTATTGACACGCAGTCGGATGGAGAGGCAAAAGTATTTCCCAGCACCGAAAAGCAGCTGCACCTGCTGCGGCTGCTGGCCGACGAGCTGCGCGCAGCCGGCGTTCCCGAGGTTTCGATGGACGAGCATGGCTACGTAATGGCGCGTATTGCGGCAAACGTACCTGCGCCGCTGCCGCCCTCCGTTGGGTTTATTGCCCACGTGGACACCTCGCCGGATATGCCGGGGTGCGGCGTACGGCCCAAGATTGTGGAGCGCTACGAGGGTACGGATATTGTTCTGAACAAGGAAAAAAACATTGTGCTTTCGCCGGCAGCGTTCCCCGAGCTGCGCGAGTACACGGGGCATACCCTCATCACCACCGACGGCACAACGCTGCTTGGCGCCGACGATAAGGCGGGCATTGCTGAGATTATGTGCGCCGTGGAGCACATCGTATCGCACCCCGAATTGAAGCATGGCGACATCTGCATTGGCTTCACCCCCGACGAAGAAATAGGTCACGGCGTTGACTGCTTTGATGTGGCGAAGTTTGGCGCCACCTACGCCTACACCGTCGATGGCGGAGGGTTAGGAGAGCTGGAGTACGAAAACTTCAACGCAGCCTCGGCGCAGGTGCGCATACAGGGCAAGAGTATTCACCCCGGCTACGCCAAAAACAAAATGGTCAACGCGCTGCAGGTAGCTGCGGAGTTCAACGCGCTGCTGCCCGCAACCGATCGCCCCGAGCACACGGAGGGCTACGAAGGATTTTTCCACTTAGTGCACATGGCGGGCGAGGTGGAGAAGGCAGCTATGCACTACCTCATTCGCGACCACGACCGCGAAAAATTCGAGGCTCGCAAGGAGCTTGTACAGCAGCGCGCCGGCATCCTCAACGCCAAGTACGGCGCGGGTACCGTCAGCGTAGAGGTGAAAGACCAGTACTACAACATGCGCGCGCAGGTGGAGCCGCACTTCCACATTGTTGAGCTGGCCATACGCGCCATGCAGCAGGCCGGCGTAAAGCCACTGGTGCGCCCCATTCGCGGCGGCACAGACGGCAGCCGGCTGTCGTACATGAACCTCCCGTGCCCCAACATTTTTGCCGGCGGGCACAACTTTCACGGCAAGTATGAGTTTGTTTCGCTGCAGGCAATGGAAAAAGCCGTGACCGTAATTCTGAATATTGTATCGCTTTTTGCGGCGCAGGCCACCGGCAGGCAGGCGGGCAGGTGAGAAAGAAAATTTTGACGGTGGCTAACCTCATTACCTTATTTGAGGAGTTTTTAGGAGTTTCCATAAATGTTCAACGTCGGTCTTTGCATCCCGATCGGGATGCGTCGCTCGGTAGAAAAAACATGCCATAACATCCGAAAATCCCGTGTTTTTGTAACCACACTTATTCTTCGTTGCTTTTCGGGGTGCTGTCTTTATCCTTGAAGGTATAGAGTATCTCGAAGATATCGAAGGCGAGTCGCTGTGCCGAGGTGGGTGTTGTGTAAACATCTTTGTATTTACCGTCGAAGTGTACTTTGGCGTATGTTTCTACCTTGCGGAGCATATCGTGTTCCGACCAGGTACTTGCGCACCAAAAGTAAGCCCTATCTCTATTCTGTGTAATTTTAGCGTAAACAGGCATACTCCCATTTTTACGCTTGTTCTCATGAAGAACTGCTATTTTCAGTGCTGCCATTTTGAGCAAAATTTACAGGTTATTTTTGTGGCACATTTATGGCACAAAAAAACTCAAACTGCACTATTTTTGTTCATTTTTGCGAACACAAAAAAGCCTCGTATCGCTACGAGGCTTGATTTTACTTTGTTTTGTTAGGGTGGGAGATGGGGCTCGAACCCACGACCCTCAGAACCACAATCTGATGCTCTAACAGATTGAACTATATAGTTATCAATTTTTTATAAAATAATTATTTGCGATTTATACAACATTTATACAACAAACAAATTGAGGTAAAGGTAAAATAGCATTATTTTCACTATAATGTTGCATGCTCTTTTCAAAATTCAAAAAGAAAGAACTTCGTGAGTGGGTGTTAGCCCTCACGCTCAGGCTGTACAACCAGCCCATATTCGTATTTGCATTGCTGCCGAGTTACTTTCTTCCTTTTTAAGATTCAAGTTGTAGTTGTATGTTACTTTCAAATTGGAATAGTTTACAACTACTTCCGTAGGTAAAGTAGAAGGCGTAGCGTTGTATGCTCCTTTCAAATTGATGCGGTTTACAACGAATGGAAGCAAAACAAGATATATCAGGAAGTTGTATGCTCCTTTCAAATTGATGCGGTTTACAACGCACCATGTCCACAAGAAAGAACTTCGTGAGTGGGTGTTAACCCTCACGCTCAGGCTGTACAACCAGCCCATCAAGCTTTGCCTTATCTATGGTAATGCCAACCATAGCGGCCTTATACCTTACCTTTTCCTCAAGGGAAAAGTACGACCAATTCCGGAGAAGAAACGGGTTATCCTTTGCCTCCTCCGGCGCTGGCTGCTCAACAAGCATGATTGTTGACGCGCCCGCTTTCGCGGCGGCATCAACAAGCCATCGGCTGTAGGCGTGCAGCTTCGTGGCGACGTAGTTTGTCTCCTTTTCGCTAAATCTTTCAGTACTTTGAAGTTTGCGGGTTCTCCCATGCCCTCCACGGTTGTATTTTGCAGCTACTTGCGTACGGTGCAAAGCAGCCTGAATTTGCAGCCGGCCGTGTAAAAATTCTTCCTTGCTGCCTATGCTGTATATTTTTTCTACCTTATCCATGCCGGACAGGTCAAAATCTTTACCCCCGATAAAGTACCGGATTGGGGTGTCTATGGATAGCATTGCGTACACCGCAACGCCTTCGCTCAGCTTCGCTTCTGCCTGGGGAATATCGACGCAGATGTATAAGAATATTTTTTTCTTTTTATCATTGATGGATATCGACGATGAGCACAGCTTATACTCGCCGCTGATGCAGCGGTCGATGATGGCCTTGTTGCCGCTGAGGTCGCCGCCAAGGGCGGTGCCAAACGGCAAACCGAATAGCGAAAAATAAAAACGCTTATCTTCGCTACTCCACGCTACTGTGGAGGATAGCGCCTTGGCGCTGAACGGCACCGGAATGCTGTTCTTATAGCTTCTGAGGCTGGCTCTTCCCATTACCACCTCAACGCGCGTCTTTTTGTAAATATTTACTACCGCCTGATTCAGGCAGGTGTAAATGTCGGATGGAACCTTTCCCTTGAGCAGCGCCGATGCCACCTTGTAGGTGACGTTCTGCTCGCTCATCCCTTTTTCATCCCGCAGGAGGTCGCTTACGTAGAATTTTTCTTTTACCTCGTCTTTGAGATAAAAGAAATCCTTTATGTTATCTTGCACAAACTTGTGCGATATTATTACGTTTGCTACCCTGCGGACGGCATCGCGCCACCTGTAAAGGGTGTTGAGGTGTTCCTTTTTCAAATCCTTATCATTTTCGTTGATAAAGATTTGTACTTTTCTTGTTATTATCATGATAGCGTTGTGATGGTTTCGTAATTTTCCTGCTTGTGAGTATCGTCCGGCCGTAAAGCATCCTGTTCCGGCTTTGGCAGCTCTCTGATGGAGAAGACGCCGTCTTTTTTGTCTTCCCGCTCGAAGCTTCTGCATGGAATTTTTGTGCAGTCAACGCCGGGGTACCTCATCAGAAAGCACGGCAGGCAGTGCGTTCTCTTTACCCGGTTAACCGGGTAGAACTTTACCGTAAGGCCGCCAAGCCTAACGGTATTTTGGTCTTGTAAAATTTCCATTGTCATATTTCAGCGTTATCCAGTTATTGATGGCAGCCAATTTTTTTGCAATAACTGCACCCGCCAGCGCCTCGCAAAGAGCCCGCGCCATGTTGACCTCGACGGCGTTGCCGATAAACTTCTTTTTCCTTTCTTTTGATCCGATGAGCACGTAGCCTTTCGGGAACCCCATTATCAGCATCAGCTCGTGGATCCAGAGCATCCGCATTTTGATGTCGATAATCCCGTGCTGCGCCATGAACGCTTTGATTTTCTGCATTGGCTCGCTGTCTGCCTCGTACACCTCAACAGCAATTTGCCCGATTTCGGTGGTTATGATGTACGGCGGCATTTTGTCCATACGTGCAATGAGCGTGAAGCATGGCGCATCAATAGAGCCGCCTGCGCTGTAGAACTGCGGGTTCATCAGGTATTGGCAGCTTACTACCTTCTGCTTCGGCGTAGTCAGTATCGCCGGACAGGCGCTGTCGAGGCTTGAGTGCTGACCGCCGCCGGAGTATTCGCTTACCATGAAGCTTGGCGAAATCAGCGACAAGCGGTCTTTTACCGTAAGGGCCGGTGCAGGGCTGCTTGCCACAAACTTTACCAGCCCGGCGTAGATACGCCAGAGCGTTTTGTCGCACAGCGGCTTTTTGCGGGTAAAAATGCTTTCGCCGGTGTCGGACAGGTCGAGCACCTCCCTCACCGGCTTCCACCGCTCGAGCTTCCCGAACAGGCTGCTCGCAGGCTTTCCGGTGTGCGTTGGCGCCGGCCACGCTGCCGGCAGCCCGCGCTTGGCGAACAGCCCAAAGAAGCGCTTCCGGCTGGTGTACGCGCCGTAGTCGGCGGCGTTCAGCGTACGGCAGCCGTAGGTATATCCGTACCCTTTGACGCGCTCAACCCATTGCAGGTAGTCTGAGCTGTCCTTTACCGCTTTTTCCGGCTTTGTCCAGCTGTGCGTTGTAAACTCTACGACGTTTTCCAGCTGGATGTAGTCCGGATTGATAGCCTCAATGTACCGGAACAGGTGCAGCGCCAGCGTCCGGCTGTCGGCATCGCGGGGCTGCCCGCCCTTGGCCTTGCTGAAGTTAGTACATTCCAAGCTTGACCAAAGCACCACCAGCGCTTCGGGATAAGCTGCTTTCATTTTTTCAAGATGCGCCACCAGCGACGACAGCTCCAACACACGGATGTCCTCGATGAAATGGAGCGTGCCCGGGTGGTTGGCGGCGTGGCTGGCTATGGCGTTGGCATCGTGGTTTACGCAGGCGATTACTTTGGCGCATTTTTCGTCCTTGTGCCGTGCGCTCTCTACTCCGGTACTCGTTCCACCTGCCCCGCAAAACAGGTCTATGTATAGTAGCTTGATGTTTTTTTTCTCTTTCATAATTTCTTTATTCTCTCCACCATTCGAAGTTATCCGATATGATAATTTCCGTTTTTTTGGAATGGCGAGCCGTCATCATCGGGATGGTTTTATGCGCAAGGCGATACCTGCCGGCAAGCTGCCGTACCTCTGCCGTATCGTCGTACGTCAGCATGAATTTACCCTTCAGCTTAGCCGCTAGCGCAAAGAGCTGCTCGTGGTTCACATCGGAGCAGCTGTACAGCCTTCTGCCGGCAACAGTATATGGCGGGTCGATAAAAAAATACGCATCCTTATCGCCTTGCCGCTCCTCTAGCATATCAAAAGCGTCCCCTGCAATGAACTGCATCTTCTCTTTTACGCGGCTTATGGCGATAATGCGGTCATGCAGCGTCTTGGGATACCAGAAAGAGGCTATGCCTTTCCCGTTTTTTCCGTTTTTCATCAGCCCTGATTCTTTGGTAAGGATACCGCTATAAAAAGTTCTATTTTTAAGAATCGTACAGAATGCGATGTCGTGCAGCTGTCTGTCGGTTCTTCCCAGCTCCGCCCGGATATTCTCGACGGTCAGGCGGTACGAGATAATTTTGTCGGCAAGCCACCCGCTTTTGTCGCTTAGCAGAACTCTCCAAACGGCCGCTACTTCCTCATCTTTTTCAACCATTATAATATGCTCGGCCAGCTTCTCAAAGGCGGCGGTAAGGCTTACTATCCCTCCGCCCACAAATGGCTCTATGAGCGCTGCAACAGGCTTGCTTTCCTGCTTGAGCCACCGGCGAACAACAGGGATAAGCCACGTCTTTCCCCCAGGGTAGCGGAATAAGCTTCGCTGGGGAACAGAGGCTACGTTGGTAATGGCGGCCGTTGCGCACTCCTCTCCGAATATGTTTAGCTGGGGCATATAGATTTGTATTTTTTTAGCGCCGCTTCCGCCGCTTCATCAGCGATAGCAGCGCCACCAGCACCAGCAGCGGCGCAGGCAGCAGCACGGCAAGCAGCAGTATTAACAGGAGCGTCAGCATAGCGTTGAACTTTATTTGTTGGCATTTGAGGGTTATACGGTTATAGCTTATAGCGCGCTTGCTCAAAGCCTGAACTTGCTTTGCCGGCTTCGAGCTGGCGCTGCTTTTACTTTCGCTTTTGGGGATTGGTTTTTTTCCTGCGTTAGCTTGACTTTACCAGCCTCCCTGTCAAAAGCTACGTGCATCGTTTTGTGCACGTTTCCGGCCTTGTCTATCAGCCCGGACAGCGTAACGCTCTTGCCGTCCTGAAGCGCCTTCCGCTGCTTCGGCGTGATGTCAACGTTTCCAACCTTGGTGGGAATTTTTGACATGCCCTCAAGGCCATCTTTGAGCTCGGTGAGCAGCTCGGGTGGGGTGCTGGGGTTGCCGGCAACCGCCATCCGTACCGCCTCGCACTCGCGCTTATCTCTCGCCAGCGCGTATAGCGTATTATGGCAGGTATGGGGATTTTCGGCAACCCTCACCCGAACCGCCTCATTTTCATCCTTTGCCAGCGTATCGAGCGGGCTGTAGGGGGCAGTATCGAACGGGCTGTAGTTGAAAGCCTCATGGCGGCTTCCGGCAACCTCCAGGCGAAGGGCTAAGGGAATAGCATCCAGCTCGTGAACAAACTGTAGCGCGCGAGCATTCTGCTTTACGGCCTCGATACAAATTTCTGGCGTTCGCTCGCGGACGTACTCCAGCGCTTCCCCATCCTGCCTTACGGCTACCATGCAGATCTCCGGCGTTTGCTTGTCAACGAGGTTTAAAACAGAGGCTTCTCCCTCTCCTTTCACCGCCGCCATGCATACCTCCGGGGTTTGCTCGCGAACGTACCACAGCGCGAATTTATTTTGCGCCACCGCCGCCATGCATACCTCCGGGGTTTGCTCAAGGACGTACTCCAGCGCACGGCTGTTCTGCTTTACTGCTGCCATGCAGATTTCGGGAGTTTGCTTTTCGACGTACTCCAGCGCCAGCCCATTGAGCTGTACCGCCTCCAAGCAAATTTCTGGGGTTTGCTCCTTAGTAAGGACGAGCGCATGGGGACATGCCCGCACAAAATCGGCGAGCGTATCCACCTTCGCTTCCGACATTGCGGTGCTAAGCTCCGCGTTACCGGCAGCTAATTCGGTGGCCAGAAGCTGCTCAAGTTTTGTTTCCATTGCTTATAATTTTTATTTGTTTGCTCACGCTTGCTCAAAGCCTGAACCTGTTCTGCTTGCTCCGCGCCGGCGTAACCTTTTTATCGAAAGCTGCAGGCGGGGACGCTAAGCGGACAAAGCGGGCTATATGCTCTTGCAGCAGCTCAGCGCTACGCTGCAGCAGCTCTTCCGAGTCAACCCTGCGCACCACAAATAAGCCTTGCTGCGTTTTGTATTCTTCAAGAAATTTGTTGCTATTCGCAAAAAGTTTGATCTCATTTTTTGATACAAACAGTAAATCATCCTTGTCATTTTCGAAATAAAAATTGCCAAGAAATTCATTCAGCCAAACCCCAGAGGCGCCGGCAACATGCCGTTGTACCCTTTTGAAAAAGGGAGATGCTACGTATTTAAAAAACTCATCGCTGGTTACTTCCCGGGTTTCTTTAGATGCGTTTTTGGCTTCTAAAAAGTTCCTATAAAAATCGTCCCTGTTGTTCATCACGTGCATGGCATCCGATGTTATCCAAAGGCAATCCTGGCAGTTTAAGAAAACAAAATACCAGTAGCACGAGTAGTACTTGTCGCCACAGCTTTGCTTGGCGTATATAGGGAAAGTAGCATCCCTTTGGGGTATTCTTACGTCGAAAATCGGAGCGATTTTCTTTTTAACATCCTCTATGCTCAGGGGCAGGGGCGCTGCTTGCTGGGGGTTGTCGTGCATATTCATATTCGTCTAAGTTAAGTGAGATACATGGCTGATTTTTTTGTCTCTAATAGCGTTTTGGTAGAAGTAATCGAAGCTTTTTTCTCTCGAAAAAAGGCCAGACTTGGTCTGCATGGCTTCCTTCCCAAAAATTTTGGCGGTGGCAAGCAGGTAAACCTGCTTTTTTTCTTCGTAGTCGCAGTCCGTAAACATCCACTGCAGCAGGTTGTCTTGAGTAATAAAAAATGGATTTTGGTTGCCGCACTTGTACGATTTGAAAAATGCAAAAAGGTCTCTGGACAGCACCTCATCGAACAGGTTCATCATATCCTGCTTGTTTTCGCTATCCTTTGCGGCGATTTGCGCCTCCATGTTGTTGAAGTGCAGCGTAAATGCGTACGGAAATCGCTGCTCTCTTGCGATAGCGGAGGTGAACGTAAAGTCTAAATCTGTTCTTTCCCTAATAGTGTTGAATGCATTTATTACCAACTGTTTGCGCTTTTTTGGCGCGATATTTTCGCCATTTTTCTTCGCTTGGGGTACGCCTGCCCATCGGCAGAGCGATTCAAAATTTTCAAAGAATACTTTCGGCTCTTTGGCAAAAATGGCGCGCTCCTTTTGCTGCAAGATTTTTAGGTATAAAACATCCAGCTTGCTCTTACGAAGCTCAATAAGGATATCTTTATTGCTGCGAATGAAGTACTTAGTCAGGTTATGGATAAATCGGTCGTCGAGCTCCATTGCGTACACCGTTTTGGACTGCCGGGTTCTTCCGCTGCGCAGGGTCGTAACTTCCAAGCTTCGCAGTATAAACATGCGCATATTTTTGTGGGCGGTAACCGTTACCTCCCTGTCGGTGTTGTTGAAGAATTTTGCGCCGTAGTTAAACAGAACTTCCTTTTTCAAAAGCGTGTAGAGAGCATTTTCTATGTTATTTGCGTAGCAGGGCAGGCCGTTGGTAAGGTGGTACTCTTGCTCTTCTGCTGTCTTTTTTTTGAAGTCTTCCAAAAAGAGAGGCTGGGGGTGCTTCGCCCGGAGGTAGGCCATCGTGTAGCGCATTTCTTTGGCAAAATCATGCGGGTCGAAAGTGTTGTACGTAAATAAATTATGCTGATAGTTGAAGCATATGTAGTAGATAACAGCCCGCAGCAGGTTGTCGTCCATGCTGTCGTTGCCGATTTCAAAGAGGTCAAACAGCCTGTCAAGGTTGTGGATGATATTTCTATCGACGCGGATTAGCGGCAGCGTTGGCAGTGAAAGATTTTTGCTATCTTTGCTGCTTAGGATTGGTGCATCATTATTCATAGCTGAAATAGCCCCGAAAGGGGTAAGTAATTTGGTACTTTTCGCCCCGAAAGGGGTAACTAATTTGGTACCTTTGCCCCGAAAGGGGTAAGTAATTTGGTACCTTCGCCCCGAAAGGGGTAACTAATTTGGTACCTTCGCCCCGAAAGGGGTAACTAATTTGGTACCTTTGCCCCGAAAGGGGTAAGTAATTTGGTACTTTTGCCCCGAAAGGGGTAACTAATTTGGTACTTTCGCCGAAAGGGGTAAGTAATTTGGTACCTACACAAAATTCACCACACGTGAAAATCAGCGTATTAACAAAATAAAGGGGTAAGTAATTTGGTACCATAATAACTAATATAAAAACAAATATTGAACTAATAGGTGTTTTGCTGCGCAAAACGGCGTTTCCGGCTTGCTGCGCAAGCGTAAAAAAGGTGTTTTGCTGCGCAAAACGTTTTTTTGGTTTTAGCCTTTCAAAAGAAAAAAAGGCAGCTGATTCCACGCAGGGCGCAGCTTTGCCGAAAAATCGCCAAATTTTGCGGGTTTTTCGCGCTGATTTGCGCGCCTGCCGGAGGGCGAATGCTGCCGCTACGGTATGGCGGCAGCATGCAATCTGTAATTTTATGCATAAAATGCTATTTTTAACGCATTTTCGTCAATAAACACTAAATACACGTCGTCCTAAAATGGCAAATCATCGTTAGCCTCCGGCCTGTTTTCCTCCTGCGGGATGTCCGGAGGCAGCAGGCTATCGTCGGCCTCTGCCGGAAACGATGCGGCCGGTGGGGGCAGCAGCAGGGTAATATGCTCATCGACGAACTGCCGCAGGAACTTCATGCGCTCCGAGCTGTCCCACGTTTCCTTGCCGTCGATGGTTACCGCCTTTAGCTCCGGCAGGCCATTCGGCGCTTCGCGGGTGAAGAACCACGGCACTTTTTTGCCGGCCTGCTTCAGGGTAACCCCCGACCGCTTTTTCCCATCGCTGTCCGTAAAGTCGTACGGGCTGATGGATATGGGCTTTCTGAAGTCGCAGCTGGGGAGCGCCAGCAGCAGGCTCGTGAGCTCGCGGGTATTTTCACCGACCTGCAGGCGGTAGCTTTCCGCGCCATCCTGCAGGGTGAACAGCCACTGCGGGCCGTAGGGGCCGCTGTCGGATACGCCAATCTCCTGTAGTATTCCGATCACGTGGTCGTAGCGGACTTCATAGACCGATGCCCCTGCTTTGTTGGTGCGCTGGACGGCGCCGTGGGTACCTTCGGGTACCCTTTGGATAATTTTTCCGCTCATAATACCTAAGTATATGAACGTCGGACGGTTGCCTAACATATTTTCTAAAATTTAAAGGTTGATAATTGATTAATTTACAATGATTTGTGCCGCAATGGCGGCTTCTGCTCTGCTGTACTCTTAATTTGCTGTAGCATTCGCTCTAGCTTTTCCACTTTGGCCTGCTGCGCTTTGAGTTGCTCTTTGGTGGAGCTCAGCGCCTGCTTTATGCTCTCTATTGCAGTGAACATATCTACTTTACTCATAGTTATTTAATTATTTTAATTTTACATTACTTGACATCGAAAGGCGTGGACGAGGCAGGCTCATCGCGTACTCGTTTAGGTCTTTATATTTTTGGTAGCACTGCGAGGCGTCCCACACAGGGTGCCCGGACTTGACCATGCCGCGAATGGCCGCAGCTGTTTGTCGCCCACCCTCATCGTTATCGAGGAACGTTGATACGGCAAACTGCTGCGCTATGTACGGCTGCGCTTTTCGCAGGTTAACAAGGCTGTTGAGCACAATGATGCTGTCGTTGGGGTGCTCTTCCCACCCACGAGGAACATTCCGCTTGTTCAGCGTGAGGTAGGACAGGTAGTCCATGAAACCTTCGAAAACGAGGCATGTAGCGCCGTCGCCGGCCTTGTTGACGTTGGAGTTGATGATGGTAATGTCTTTGCCTGTGCTTCCCTTGAAGTACTTGTTGCGGAGTTCGTAACCTCCGCTGTCGTTCTTGAAGCCGAGCGCAAAGTAGGTCTTGTTGTTTACTCTGTAGTTTACCTGCCTGCACATTTTTTTGGCAACGTCAACGTCAACGTTGCGCTCGTGCAGGTAGTCTAACAGGCCTTTGTGATAAATCGGCACCACGCTCAGCACGGTGATGCCCGGCGCCGCAGGCTCCGACATTAGCGCTGCCGGCGCCACAACGTTCAATCCGGACTGCGCCTACAGCACCTGAACGGCTCCGTTGAAGTCCGTATTGTTGGCAAGCCGCACAAGGTCGATGATATCGCCTTTCTGACCCGTGCCGAAGTCATACCACCTGTTGGTATGCTCGTCAACCTTCATGCTGGGGGTGTGGTCGTCCCGGAAGGGGGCAGAAAAGAACAGCGTGCTGCCAACCCTCTTTGATGGCACGTTGAGCCGGTTTAAAAAATCCGCGATGGAGATGGATTTTACGGTGTCTATTTCGGTTTGCGTTAGCATTTTACGTCGTTATTTTTTTCTAACAGCTCAATTATCGTATCTAACTGCTCAACAGCGAACTCGAACATTTCATTTATGTTCATGTTTTTAATGTGCTGGATGGCAACGCTTGCTGCCTCTGCATAGGATAAGTGTAGCTTATCCATCATTGCCTCCTGAATAAGGCGCATCTCTTCTAAGTATGCTTCTAAGTATGGATTTGCTGTTTGCATGTGATGTGCTGTTTTTTGCTGTTATTGTTTATACTTAATTGACAGTAGCGCTTACGTTAGCTTGGTAGCACAGGAGCGCGGCAGCTTTCTCTGTGGTTGCAATTTCTTTCAGCTTTTGCGCGTCAAGGTTGAGCTTGTGGTTTCTGTCCCCCTCTTTATGTGCGTCAATTTTGCCCTCCCTTATCCAGCGCCGGACAGCAGCCCACCCATACTTTTGCGCGGCCTCCCGCTCGCTGAGGAAGGCAGGTTCTTCGCCGCGCTCTATCCTGTAGGCTTTGACTGCATGCTCGGCCGAAGCCGCCATGAGGCTGAAAATATCGTTATATGAGAGGTTGTATGACGCCATAATTTTTACTGCGCGTTAGGCATATTCGATTATAATTACTACTTTTACAAGTTTTACAAGTTTATTTACGGTTTATAAAAAAAGCGAGGCCATCCATTCACTCCTCTAAAGTATAATGGAAGCCTCGCCGGGAGCTCCGCTTTTTGGCAAGCGCTTTGGCGTTTGCGCAGCGGCCGCTTTTTTGAATGCGAGCAAATCACGGCACAAGTAAATATTAGAGGAGTGGAATACGGGACAAAGATAATCAAATATGTTTGAATTATGCAAGAAAAAACAGAAAAAAAATCAATTTTCTTTGAAAGAATATCACAAATAATTGATTTTTATAGAATTAAAAATGTAAAATCTTTTGCATGTGACTATCTTGGGTATGAATCTTCTCAAAAAATAAATAGATTAAAGGGTGAAAATACAAGCCCATCATATGAAATACTGAATGATATTTCAAATAAGTTTGAAAATATCAATCCTGAATGGCTACTCACAGGTAGAGGAGAGATGTTGCGGCAGACTACTACAGAACTTGAGCAGCCTAAGCCAAGCGATGATGGCTACAAAGAAAAATATTTTGAAGTCTTGGAGAAATATACAGCAGCGTTGGAGGAGATAAAAGATTTTCAAAAAAAACTTGTAGGCGACCCGGAAGATGCTGCCATGGTAGCGGCGGCAGGATGATTCTGAATGAACCAATGCGTATAGCGGCAAAAGGGAAGTATTCATATTTGCGCTACTATTGCCGTTTTGATAGTTTATCGCTATTTTTGTCAGATAAATTGACTTTCTTACGTGTCTTACGTGTCGTAAGTTAGTGCGTTAGTGCAATGGAGCAGAACCCATTTGAAAAACGGGCGAATCCGAAAAGCCAAAAGAGTAAGGGTAACTTTTTAATAATCACTTTAGCATGGCACAACTTTCTTGCCCTAAATGTGGTGAATTAGCGCGAAAAGGTGGATACAAAGCGTGGCAAATTATTGTTGCGATTTGCTTTTTCCCGATTGGTTTATTGGCGTTGCTTGCCGATAAAAATCCCACTTCTTGCCCAAAATGCGGATTCACCTGGATGGCGTAGTTCACAATGAGGCAGTAACGCATGGATGTTATTCATTAGTTAAATACATTCGAATACAACATGTTACCGCCTCATTTATTTTTTGATTATAGCAAATGGAAATATCATTCATTCCAAAATGGTTAATAAAATATGTTTTTTCGGATTACTCCGCTCAATTCGAAGCAAATATTCTGATTAGCAATGCAATAATTATTATCACGTTTGCCATTTTTAGAGACACGCTGGTTGATTTTATCAGCTTGTTGCCTCATTTTTGTTTGTTTGATAAAATTTTTGACGTGCAATGTCCTTTTTGCGGTATCACGCGAGGATTTTGTGAATTAGCAAAAGGTCATGTAAGTCCAGAACTCCTATACTGGTCGCAAACTAAAAAGCGACAGAATCATAAATTAATTTAATTCAAGTTTCCCACCCTTTCTCCATCTAAGGAAATTCAAGGGATATATTTTGTATATAATTGATAATCATCATTATTTACGCGACGTTTAACGATGCTTCACAGTCTGTATTTA
>JAISAC010000083.1 GCA_031266935.1 Prevotellaceae bacterium | reverse complement strand
GCTGCTGCGCAGCTGGGCGGCGCCGCTGTAATCCTCTACAACCAGCAGGATGCCGGCGGCGAGCGCTACGACCTCCACACCGAGCTGGTCAGCTACCGCGAGCAGCAGCAGGCAACGTTTGTCCACATCCCTTTGATGCTGAGCTACCAGAGCAGGCATCGGCATCCGCTCTACGCGCAGGCCGGCGTTAAGCTCTCCATTCCGCTCGGCGCGCGCTACGAAATTCGCGACGCCGTTATCCGCAGCGAAAGCTACTACCCCGCGCTGGACAACACGGTGCAAGGCCCGCCCTACATGGGCTTTGGCACCTTCAGCGACAGAAGCGCGGAGGGTACGCTCGATATGAAGTTGGTTTACACGGCCGCTGCCGAGGCCGGCGTCAAGTGGAGGCTCGCCCGCGCCCTCTCCCTCTACGCCGGCCTGTTCGTCGACTATGGGCTGACCGAGGCCCTGCGCTCGCCCCGCACCGAAAGCCTGATGCAGCCCAACGCGGCCGCCCCCGAAAGCTTTACGATGGGCAGCGTGCTCGCCTCCCGCTACGCCCCCGACAACCGCGCTATCGACAAGGTTTCGCTCATGGCCGCAGGCCTCAAGCTGCGCCTCGCCTTTGGCTTCACTCCCTTTGACGCGCCGCAGCTTTCGGCAAAGCCAATACCGCAGGAAGACGCCCTGTGCCTCGTGCAGGCGCGAAAAGAAGCCGCGCTGGCGCAGCGGCTCAAGGCGGCGGACGAGGCAAAGCAGCAGCGGGACGTCGACGAAGCGCAGCGCCAAAAATTCGAGGCGGAGCTGCGGCGTACGGTTGCGGATATACGCCTCCGGCAGCAGCAGCATTTGCTGCCGCTGCAAGAAGAGGAAGAACTGGCGTACGTCGAGGTGAAAAAAGCGATTGAGCAGCCGGTAGCCGGCTACACTGTCAACCAGACAGCGCTTACGCCCAACCAAAAATCCGACTTGAACAGGAAAGCTGCGCTGCTAAAGCAAAACCCGTCCCTCAACGTAATCTGCGTTGGGCATACCTGCGACATTGGCTCGGATAAAGTAAACTACCGCATCAGCAGGTCTCGCGCCGAGACGGTCAGCAGCTACCTCGTGCAGCAGGGCGTGGACGGGAGCCGCATCAGCCTCTTGGGCGAGGGCAGCCTGCATCCTCTTATCCCCAACGCCAACGAAAAAAACCGGCGGGTAAATCGGCGGGTGGCGATTTTGATTTTAGCCGATTCCCCACCTTTGCAGGAATGACGGGTTGCGGGGGCACAAAACTTCATTTACTCACTTGTGTTTATTTTAAAGTGTTCGTGAACTCGCTACGCTCGGTTTTACCTAATTTTTCTAACAAAACAACATCATTAACAGATAATTATATAGAATTTTCCCGACCTCATTACCTCATTTTTCAGCAACAGCTGCTTTAATGAGGTAATTAGGTTGTTGATATGCGTATTAATTCATTGCTACTGAGGTTGTTTTGTTAAAAAATTAGGTAAAAATGAGGTTTTCAAGCTTTCGCAGGAATGACGGAGGGAGGGAGAGAGGGGGAGGCTGAAAAAATGGAAACTTTTGTACATTCCGTGTGTAGAGACAAATTTTGTGGATTTTTTTGTCAACATTGGAATTATTTGTACCTTTACCGGCAGAAAAGTCAACCTGCTTGTAGGGTCGGCTTTGATAAAAGAGAGTCGTTTTTGGGCGTTAGGAGCGGCGGCGCGTTCAGCTGTTCGCTCCCTTTTATTTTGCGCTTGTACATGGTTTCAAACGCAAGTTCTTTTCTGCCGGTACGGACTTCCTCGAACAAGTAAATCTCATCGTCAAATTTTTTTGTGTACCGCACTACATCATTTCCTTTAGGGATGAGAAATAAATAAAATATAACAGATATAAAAGTGTCGTCCCTGCGAGACTGCTCGTTGTAGAGACGTGGTGCACTGTGTCTCTACGCAGGTATGCTGCAATCCGTATGCTGAAGCATACGGTTAATAAAGTGTCGTCCCTGCGGGACTTGATGGGAGTGACACCCGCTTGCCCGTATGCTGCAAAACCCCGCAGGGGTGACACTCTATTAAGCGTATGCTTTAGCATACGGTTAGGCGAGCATCCGCGTGTCTCTGCAAACCCTGCAGGGGTGACACTTTATTAACTGTTATATCTTGTTTATTCGTCATTACTAAAAGAGAGTATTCCACACAGTCGAAGCAAATTGTCGTCGTTCGCAATGACGACGGTGTGATTACATCTCACAAAAATATCCCGCGCACGGTATAAATGTTGCTTTTCTTGGATTTTTGTTGTACATTTGTTCCATTACCAACTAAAAAAATTGAATCGCTATGAACATAAAAGGAACTAAAACCGAGCAAAACTTGCTGAAAGCTTTTGCCGGAGAATCGCAAGCGCGAAATCGCTACACTTTTTTCAGCAAGGCGGCAAAAAAGGAAGGCTACGAGCAAATCTCCGCTATCTTTGCCGAAACTGCAGCCAACGAAGAAGAACATGCCAAGCTGTTTTTTAAGTATTTGGAAGGCGGCCCTGTTGAAATTACCGCAACCTATCCGGCAGGCGTCATTGGCGCTACGGCGCAAAACCTGCTGGCTGCCGCCAACGGTGAGCTGGAGGAGTGGGACGACCTCTACCCGAAGTTCGCAAAAGTTGCCGATGAAGAAGGGTTTAAGAACGTTGCCGAAACCTTTAGGCAGATTGCCGCCGTCGAAAAGCACCACGAAGAGCGCTACCGCAAGCTGCTCCGCAATATTGAGAGCAGCGAAGTATTCCGGAAAGGAGAGGTTACGTTCTGGAAGTGCCGCAACTGCGGCCATATCCACGAAGGGGTGTCGGCGCCCGACGTTTGCCCCGCCTGCAAGCATCCGCAAGCCTACTTTGAGCTGCTGGCTGATAACTTTTAGGCAAAATTATTTTTTTTACACAGCTCCCCGGCACTGCTATCCTGCCGGGGCTTTTTATCTTTGTATGCGCAACCTAATATCCATCGCCATGCTGCTTGCGCTGCTGCCGGCAGGTATCTACGCTGCGCCCGTTGCCGACAGGTACTTTGACGAGGTAACGCTTGCCGTTGATACCAGCCTGTACACGCTAAGCCAAAACACCATCCTGCACCGGCGCAAGCACCAGCTCTACTTTGAGTATGCCAACCGCTACGCGGCGTGCGAGCTGCGGTTTTACCCAAAGGAAGGCAGCGACGTTCGGCGCCTGTCGCTGGTCGAATCTGCCGGCTATGAAGTGCTCGACTCCTGCGCTTTTATCGAAAACGAGGGCTGCTACCGCGCGCGCCTCCGCTTTGCCGACCTCCTTAGCAACGAGCATCTCTCCATTTTGGTCAACGTAACAACGCAGCCGCAGGGCGAGAATGCCGCGCCGCATACCAGAGTTTGGGAGCTGGCGCTGTTTCCCTACACGCAAACGTGGGTGAAATTTTTCCCCACCAGCGACGTCCTTTTTGTGGGCGAAGAAAAAATTTTCGACCTGGAAACAAACAACATAGACAACATCCGGCTGTCCGGCGACTGGCAGAACAGCAACGGCATAGACTACCGCATAGCGCTGCGCGACGGCAGGCTGGTGCTGATTTTGCAGCCGCGCGAGCTGGGCGTGAAAGACTTCGACGCTACGCTGGAGACGATTGCCCCTTTCCTCAACGCCGACAAGCGCTTGAGCAACGCTGTTGCGCTGCAGTCGCCGCCGCTCACCATCAAGGCGAGCCGGCTGGTATTCCTCAACATCGACAAAAAGGAAGTAACCTACGACGACGAGGCGCGGTACCGCGGCGTGAACGTTGTGATAGACAACAACCGCCGCCTGCTGCTCAACAGAACATACCGCATAGAAGACCAGGAGGCCGCCGGCGGGTCGCTCATTGCCGAGCTGTTTACCATTAAGGATTTGGCCAACGATAAGGTGCTGTGCAAGCTCACCGTATTCAACCTGCACCGCAATACGGAGGGCTACCTCTACATCAAAATGAACGACATGCCGGCGTTTATTACCAGCTTCGACATTACGCCCAAAACGCAGATATCGGCCATCTACGTGCTCCACGAGGGCAGCGATTGGCAATCGGGGAGCAGGGTAAACCCCGGCGAGCAGGTGGACGTAAGCGTAGAGGGCGAGTCGCTGCACAAGGCGCGCTTTACGTGGCAGGACGCCGTAGACCTTACCTCCGATACCATTAACCAGACCGAAACGCGCCGCCTTTTTAAGCTGCACATACCAATGAGCATCAACAAGCGGCAGGTTGCCCTGCTCAACAACGGGCAGCCCACCGGCAAAGCCTTGCAGGTGGATGAGTACCAGCACCCGCGACCTTTTGACTTTGTTACGCTCAGCTACGGAAGCGACGCCCAAATTCAGGTAAATAAGGTCAGCAACATCATCATATCGCGCAGCGTGCTCAAGGAGTTTTCGCTCTCGTTCAGCAAAGGAGATGTTGACGACGCAACTAAGCTCTACGGCAAGCAGTATATGGACATTGACGTGCGCGTTTTGGGCAAGCGCGGGGAGATTATCGAAATGCGCTCGCTCAAGAACCAGCTGGTGTGCCCCGACGAAACTTCGCCGCGCGGCGCGTACTATAAAGACAAAAGCTGCCTGAGCGAAAGCATTAACTTTAACAACATTCTAAACGCCAAGACAAACGCCTTAGACAACTTTGGCAAGGTGCAGCTCGACATAAAGCACTCGGCAGAAAAGTACTCCGAGCCGATTTTCGAGAAGCGCGTGGAGGTCATCTACCAGCCCCGAGTGCTGTTTGACATTGACCTTTCGCTGCCGGCCGGTATGCTCATCCAGAACTTGGGCGAGAGCCAGTCGGAGAAAGAGTCCCAAAAAAAATCGTCGTTCACCGACAACCTTGGCGGCATCAGCATTGCGCTCATTGCGCAGCTCAGCTTTACCGACAGCGAGAAGGCCGGCAAGATGAAGCCCTACCGCTGCGGCGCGGGCTTCCTGTTCATCAACACGTTCAACTTTAGGGACGATGCCAAGCGCGACCTGGCCTTTGTTGCGCTGGGCAGCATATACCCCCTCAGCGCCCGCCGGATGTTCAACGTACCCATTCACGTGGGGGTGGGGTACAAGCTGCAGGAAAAAATCCCGTTTGTGATGATAAGCCCGGGCATAAGCGTGTCGTTTTAGCAGGCAGCGCTTGGAGAATTTCCGGATTCTACCTAATGGAGCTGCATTTTTAGCTGAAGCGATGCAGCTTTTGAGATATTATGTTGTATATTTGTACCGTTTAAAGTGGAAAAAATTTCCATTCTTATACTACCCATGCACCTGCATATTATTATTTTATGCGTAAATAAAAAGGAAAATGAGGCTCGGCTACGACATACAGGACGCTACTTTTAGCAGGCTGCACCGCTACGGCAGGCTGGGCATAACTCTTGCACACACACACACACACACACACACACACACACACACACACACACACACACACACACACACACACATGATGGCGAGGCCGCAAGTTACGTAAAATTTTCTTGTCTTACAATAGTTTATAGTTTTTTCTTTGGAGTGAATAGCCGGTTATTTCGGCTGTTCACTTTTTTTATGTTCTCTCCGATAGTAAGCATAGCAGCTTGCAGGCGCTTTCGTCCGGCTGCTATTTTTTTCCATTTCTTTTATTCACTTAAACATTTTTATTATGAACAACAAACTACTCGATCAAAATCGGGCAGGGCGGGCTACATCCGCACCTGCTCGGGTAGCCGACGGCTTGCTAAGGCGCGCGAAGCGCCTGCTGTCGCTGCTGCTGCTTTGCGCCGTGCTGCCGCTGTCGCTGCAGGCGCAAAATCTTAACATCTCCGGTACGGTGCTGGACGGCAACAACGACCCCGTTGCTGGGGCAAGCGTTACGGTCAAAGGCGCTACCATTGGCGCTACCACCGACGTAAACGGCGGCTACAACATCAGCGCACCTGCCGACGCAACGCTGGTATTCTCGTTTCTGGGGCTGAGCACTAAGGAAGAAGCTGTTGCCGGGCGCGGACGCATTGACGTTGTGCTGAGCGAAAGCGACCAGTCGCTCGACGAAATAGTGGTGGTGGGCTACGGCACGCAGCGGCGGGAAAGCCTCACCGGCGCGCTGCAAACGCTGGGCAACGAAAAAATTGCCACCATCACCACGCCGTCGGTGGAGGACATGCTTTCGGGCAAAGTGCCGGGCGTTTTTGTGGCGCCGGGCAACGGCCAACCCGGCTCGCGGGGAAACATTATCATCCGCGGACGGTCGTCCATCAACGGCACTACCGACCCGCTGTGGGTAGTTGACGGCGTGATTGTAGGCAACGCCTCCAACTATACGCTCAACCCCAGCGATGTTGAGACGATGACTATCCTCAAGGATGCCGCCTCTACCGCTATTTACGGGTCGCAGGGCGCCAACGGGGTAATCGTGGTAACCACCAAACAGGCCAAGGGCGGCAAGGCAAGCGTGAACGTGTCGGCAAAGTTTGGGGTGAGCAGCCTCGACAACGGGAAGCTGGAGGTGATGAACGGCGCCGAGCTGTACGACTACTTTAAATCGTTTGCCAATCAGGAAATGGTGGCTTTTCCGCGCTGGAACGAGCAGCTCAGGGAGAGCAACTACGACTGGTGGGATTTGGCGACGCAAACGGGCGTCGCGCAAGACTACAACGTTTCCGTTGCCGGCGGTAACGAGAATGTAAAGTCTTACTTCTCTATGGGCTACTACAACGAAGAAGGGGCGGTAAAGGGCTACGAGTTTACCCGCTACAGCATGCGCTACCGCGCCGAGTACAAGCCTGTGCAGTGGCTTACGGTGAAGCCTTCTGTCTCCGGCTCGCGCCGCGACGTTGACGACAGGCAGCATTCGATTACGGCAATGTACTCCAACCTTCCCTGGGATAGCCCTTACCTCGAGGACGGTACGCCAACGCCCAACATGTCGAGCACGTGGGTGAACAACACGGGGACGAACTACCTCTACGATTTGCAGTGGAACAAGTCGGCCAGCGTTCACCACTCTTTTATGGGGAATATTGATTTTGATATTCGCTTCACCGACTGGCTGAGCTTTTCGTCGGTCAACAACTTTACGTGGGAAAACTACGCCAACAGCGACTACACCGACCCTCGCTCCAGCAGCGGCTCCGGCGTTAGCGGGCGCATCTCTGAGGACGATGGCAAGACCGAGCGGCGGTACACCAACCAGATTCTGCGCTTCAACAAGGCGCTCGGCAAGCACTCCATCAGCGCGCTGGCGGCCTACGAGTTCAGCGACTACCGCTACAAGTATGCGAAAACGGGAGGTACAGGCTTTGTGCCGGGCTTTGAGGTGCTGGACGTAACCACTACGCCGGAGGCTCCCCGTGGGTATATCAACACCTCTGCCATTCAGTCGCTACTCTTCAACGCCAGCTACGCCTACGACGGTAAGTACATGGCGCAGGTATCCGCCCGCCGCGACGGCGCTTCCAACTTCGGCGCAAACGCCAAGTACGGAAACTTCTTCTCCGTCAGCGGTGGCTGGATTGTTAACAAGGAGGCTTTCTTCACCGCCGGCTGGGTAGATTTGCTCAAGCTGCGCGCTGCCTACGGAACGGTGGGCAACCGCCCGAGAAGCCTCTACCCGCAGTACGACCTGTACAGCGTTTCCGGCAGCTACGACGAGGTTTTTGCCGCCCTCATCTACCAGATAGGCAACAAAAACCTTACCTGGGAAAAAACCAAAACGCTGAACATCGGGGTGGACTTCAGCTTCCTTGAGCGCTTCCGCCTGAACTTGGACTACTACCTGAAGAGCACGGACAACGTCCTGTTTAACGTGCCTATCCCGGCTCTTACCGGCGTTACGTCCAACTGGCAAAACGTGGGCGAGCTGGAGAACAGAGGCGTGGAGGCCGTCGTAGGCGCCGACATTATCAAAAACCAGGACTGGGGCTGGAGCATAGACGTCAACATCGGCGCCAACCGTAATGAGGTAAAGGCGCTCTACCAGGGGCTTGAGCAGGTAGTAAGCGGAGCGAGCAACATCGCAGGCGGCATTGAGCGTATCCTCAAGCCCGGATACAGCAGCGACACGTGGTACACCTACGAGTGGGCCGGCGTGAACTCCGAAACGGGCGCGCCGCAGTGGTACACCACGGCGGAAGACGGCTCGCGCGTCATCACCGAAGACTACGCGAAGGCCGACAGGGTAATGTGCGGATCCTATACGCCCGACTTTTACGGGGGCTTTTCTACCCTGCTGCGCTGGAAGCAGCTCGACCTGAATGCCGTGTTTGGCTACTCCGTGGGCGGCACTATCTTCAACTACGCCCGCATGGAGTACGACTCCGACGGTACCTATAATACCGACCGCAACCAGATAAAGCTCATTGACGGCTGGAGCCGCTGGACAAAGCCGGGCGATAACGCTACCCACCCGCTGCCGTCGTTCAACAACTCGTCGAAGTCCAGCAACACATCGTCGCGCTACTTGGAGGACGGAAGCTACCTCAAGCTCCGAAGCCTGTCCGTTGGCTACACCCTCCCGCTCAAGAAGTGGAAAATTCAGAGCCTCCGCGTCTCCTTTACGGCAGAAAACTTGCTGACCTTTACAAAGTACTCCGGCGTAGATCCGGAAATACCGGTGGTAGATTTGAGCAGAAGCGTAGATACCGACATGCCGGTAAATCCGAACAGAAGCTACGAAGTAAGCGGCGTAAGCAACGCCAGCAACTACCCGATTACGCGCAAGTACATATTTGGCATTAACCTCAACTTCTAAAAAAAATAATAAAATGAAAAAGATATTCATTCTCAGCGTCGCCGCCGCTACATGCCTGCTTGCGGCCTGCGACATAGAGCGCTTCCCCTCGACCCAGATGGCGGCGGAGCAAATCAAAGAAAACCCCGACGCGCTCATGGACGAGCTGCTCAACGGCGCCTACACGCAGCTCAAGGACTGGTCGGACGTAATGCACCGCTGCGGCGAGTACGCCGGAGATAACATGATGATTAGAGGCTCGTCCACCGACGCGTTCTACCAGTTCATCTCCTACTCCCGCACACCGGCAAACGGACGCCTCAACAGCTTCTGGAGCAACAGCTACAAAGCCATAGCCCAAACCTCCAACATCATCAGCCTCATTGGAGAGGGCGCCGACCCCGCCGTTGACTCCAAGCTTGGCGAGTGCTACTTTCTGCGCGGTATGCTCTACTTCTACCTCTGCCGCGCCTACGGGAGGCCGTACTACCAAAGCCCCGATGTCAACCTCGGGGTACCTGTTGTCAACGGTACGCCGGAGAACATAGTTGACCTCCACCTGCCCGACCGCGCAACCGTCAAGGCAACGTACGAGCAGGCCATCGGAGATTTGGAAAAAGCCGCTACAATGCTCACCGTTGACCGCGGCCCAGCCTACGCTTCGCGCGAAGCCGCCTGGGCGCTCCTCAGCCGCATCTACCTCTACATGAGCGGCACGTGGGATAACCCCAACGCCGCCCACGCTGCAAAAGCGGTCGAGTACGCCGACAAGGTCATCAACAGCGGCAAGTACGAGCTGCTGTCCCGCGAGAATTTTATGAAGTACAACACCTTTACTCCGGAAACCAACAAGGAAACGATTTTCGCCGTTAAGCGCGTTGCCTCCGAATTTTCGGGCTACGACCACTACTACGGCGTTGGCGGCATGTACGCCAACATTGGCGGCATGGGATGGGGCGAAATGTACGCCAGCGCCAAGTACATTGCCTTGCTCGACGAAACGGGGCGCAACGACTGGTACAACAATACCATTGTTGACGCCCGCGCAGCCTTTATTGAGCCGCAGTACACGGAAACCGCGCAGCCGGTATTCCGGTTTATCAAAAAAGTGTACAATGCCAGCAAAGAGCATACCAACTTTAACTACGTGCAGGCCGACTTGACGGCAAACGGCGACAGCTGCATAGAAGGAAAAGGCACGGCGGCAGCAAAGGCCTACAAGCTGACGGAGGTGGATGCCTCGCAGGGCATTTACTCGGTTGAATACCACGATACGCTGGTCGACCAAACGGAAACGTACACCGGCTACAAAGACCAGTTCATCTCGCTCAACCGCGTATATCCGATGTTCTACATCGTGAAGTGCTCCCGCGAGGGCGAGGATTCGCACCTCCATTCGCCCATTATTACCCGCCTTGCGGAGGTTTACCTCAACAAGGCGGAGGCTCTGGCCAAGCAGGGTAGCTATGGCGACGCCGTGACGGCGCTAAACCTCGTGCGCGAGCGCTCGCTGCCGGGCAAAGGCTACGCTTCGCTGAACGCCACCAACGCCGGAGAGCTAATCGACAAGGAGCGCACCCTTGAGCTGGCGTTCCAAGCCGAGCGCAGCTACGACGTGTACCGCAACGGACGGTCGCTCACCCGCCGCTATCCGGGGCCGCACAACGCTACGGAGGAAATCCTGTCAACCGACTACCGCGTTGTGTACTACATCCCCCAGACGGCTATTGACTCGTACGCCGGAACGCTGACGCAAAACCCAACCTCAAATTAGCTGAGAACAGAAAATTGAAAAGAGCTTTCGGAGTATCACTCCGAAAGCTCTTTTTGCGTATGCTGCTTTCACCTTACAAGCAATTGACACGAAGCTGCATGAAATCAGAAATCAGGCCGCTAAACTTCCTTGTTCCGGTCTTTGGTAAGCTGCAAAATGTAATCCCCGTAGATGGTGCGGATGGAGTAGTTGGGAATTTTGAGGTAGGTTATTCCGCCCTCGTACCGGTCGATGGTAAGCAGCCCCATGTAAAACAGCAGCGATGGGAAGTATTCGCTGTCATGCAGCTGGTCAACGGAAAATTTAGATATTATCTCCGAGTTAATGCCGTTATTTTCGGCTATTTCAATCAGCAAATTGCGGTTACGTTCATTTTCTATCAGCATTTGCAGCCGCCCGTAGTCCGTTTTCAGGTTTTCATCAATCACATTCTCCATTCTGTTTTTGAATCGCAGCGTTTGGTCAAACAGGTAGAGCATCATTGCAGGGTTGTACACCTTGTGCTCTCCGTCCGGGTGAAAGCGGTACCCGTTGTAAAACAGCTCCATGTTCACGCTAATCATGGACGGCTCCACGCCGGCTTCCTTCATGAGCGTACTTACCTCCTCCTGCGTAAATCCCAGCATTTCGTTGTACCTGGGGTTGAGCGACAGGTTGTGGGAGATATTGAAGCCGCTGGTAATATCGTTGAGCATTATGGGTGTAATTCCGATAAGGATAATGCGGTCCACCACGGTTTTGCTGCCTTCCTTCAGCGTTTCGTAAAAATCGCGTATTACTCTGTTTGCCCGCATTAAATGGCGGCACGCGTCGGTTCCCTGCGCAATCAGGTCGTTGGCAAAGTGGTCGTACTCGTCAATGATGACGCACACTTTTTTGCCGGCAGCCTCCGCTGCATTAAAGGCTTTCCGTAGCGCTCCGACACCCGACTGCTCGGCGGTTATCAGCTCGCTATAAATATCTCCGTGTGCCAACAAATGCTTGTAGTATTTCAAAAACTCGCGAACGCTATCCTGTATTTTGTTGGACAGCGAAGCCCTGAAGCGCTCCTCGCTTGAGGTGTCTACCTCCGAAAAATCCAGCTTCAGCACCATGTAGCTGTTGTGCTTTGGCGTGGGGTGCTGCCCGATGTACAGGTCGCCGAACAGCTGCTCGAACTTGCCCGCCTGATTAATGTCGTAATAGTGGGACAGCATCGAACAGAACAGGCTTTTGCCGAACTTACGGGGGCGGGTAAAGAGCAGGTTGCTGTTGTTTTCTTGCTCCAGCTGCTCAATGAAACGGGTTTTATCAATGTACGCATAGCTTCCGGTTCTTATTGTTTCAAAGTTCGAACTGCCGTAGGGCAGGCGTTTGGGCATTTTTGTTTCCATTGTTGTTGGGTTGTTGAGGTTATTGAATGTGATGATGCAAAGATACATTTTCTTTCGATGAAAAAACAGGTAGCGTAAAATTTGCGTAAAGTTTGCTATGTTCAGCAATCGCATAATCCGTTTTTATCCGTTCTATCTGTGCTCTACCCGCGTTCTACCCACGGAGTGAAGCAGATAAAGAGAATGAAGCAATCCGCTTGGCGAACATTTTGGGGTTATGGGCAAGCTGAGCGCCTACGAAAAACGGCTTGTGATTTTTTTTCGTTAATCGGTTTACGATAAATTAACTCGAAACTGCCGCTTTTTTGGCGAAAAAAGCGAGCTAAAAAGTTGATAAGCCCTTGTAATATCAAAAAAATGCCTACCTTTGCAGCCCTGATTTTTTCCAAGGTTCATAATTTTTTACGAAAAAAAGCCTTAGCAAGGAAGATGACAGGTCATAAATGTTTAAAAATTAGGTAGATAAGAAATAAAGTAGTAATATAATAGTAACAAAGCATTCTGAGCAACAATGCCAACAATTCAGCAGTTAGTAAGAAAAGGAAGAACAGAGCTGGTACAAAAAAGTAAATCGCCTGCCCTGAATTCATGCCCGCAGCGTCGTGGCGTTTGCGTGCGCGTATATACAACGACGCCCAAAAAACCCAACTCGGCTATGCGCAAGGTGGCTCGCGTGCGGCTCACCAACCTGAAAGAGGTGAACGCCTACATACCCGGCGAAGGGCACAACCTCCAAGAGCACTCCATTGTGCTGGTGCGCGGCGGACGCGTGAAAGACCTTCCCGGCGTACGCTACCACTTGGTGAGAGGCTCGCTGGACGCTTCGGGCGTGGAAGGTCGTCGGCAAAGCCGCTCGCGCTACGGCGCTAAACGCCCAAAGGCAGGGGCTGCTGCTCCCGCAAAAAAGAAGTAAAGTAACATAGCTGCAAATAAAGTTAAAATGTAAAAATTCGGGCGCTCTTGTAGCTGCCCGGTGCTTGAAAAAATGAGAAAAGGAAAGCCAAAAAAACGAATTCTACTTCCCGACCCTAAGTTCGGAGATACGCTGGTAACAAGGTTTGTGAACGACCTTATGAACGCCGGTAAGAAGAGTATTGCCTACACTATATTCTATGATGCTATAGATAAGGTAGGCGAGAAGCTGAAAGACGCTGACAAGGCCCCGCTTGATATTTGGAAAAAAGCGCTGGAAAACATTACTCCTGCAATAGAGGTAAAAAGCCGTCGCATTGGAGGCGCAAATTTTCAGGTGCCTACCGAAGTCCGCCCCGAGCGCAAAATCGCGCTGAGCGTAAAAAACATGATTAAGTATGCGCGCGCCCGCAACGGTAAATCAATGTCCGAAAAGCTGGCGGCCGAAATTGTAGCCGCCTACAACGAAGAGGGCGGAGCTTTCAAGCGCAAGGAGGATATGCACAAAATGGCGGAGGCTAACAAGGCTTTTGCTCACTATAGATTTTAATTGCAAAAAGCAAGGAGAGATAAGAGAAAAAATAGAAGATGGCAAGAGATTTAACATATACGCGGAATATTGGCATTATGGCTCACATTGATGCAGGTAAAACTACAACGAGCGAGCGGATACTTTTTTATACGGGAAAAACGCATAAAATCGGGGAGGTGCACGAGGGCGCTGCAACCATGGACTGGATGGTGCAGGAGCAGGAGAGGGGCATTACCATCACCTCGGCCGCTACTACTACTTTTTGGAACTACGACGGAAATACTTACCACATCAACCTGATTGATACTCCGGGACACGTTGACTTTACCATAGAGGTGGAGCGCTCGCTGCGCGTACTCGACGGAACCATTGCTACGTTCTGCGCCGTGGGCGGCGTAGAGCCGCAATCGGAAACTGTGTGGCGGCAAAGCGAAAAATACCACGTGCCGAAAATTGCCTACGTAAATAAAATGGACCGTACAGGCGCCGACTTTTTCAACGTGGTGAAGGAGATAAAGGAAAAATTGGGGGCTACTCCCGTACCGATTACTCTCCCCATTGGCGCCGAAGACAAGTTCCTGGGCATTGTTGACCTTGTATCCAACAAGGCGCTGATATATAACTCCGACAGCAAAGATCTGGTGAACTATACAACGGGGGACATTCCCGCCGAGCTGGCCGCCGAGGCGGCCGAGTGGCGCGGAAAGCTCATCGAAGCTATTGCTGAGTACAACGACACGCTCCTCGAAAAATTCTTCGACAATCCCGATTCGATTACCGAAGCCGAAATCATTGAGACAATACGCAAAGCTACCATTGGCATGTCCATTGTGCCGGTGATGTGCGGCGCGTCATTCAAAAACAAAGGCGTACAGTATCTTTTGGACGCTGTGGTGCGCTACCTGCCAAGCCCGCTTGACAAAGGCTTGGTAGTGGGAGTAGACCCCGATGATGCCGAAAAATCCATCGAGCGTAAGCCTTCGTCGTCGGAGCCGTTCTGCGGGTTGGCGTTCAAAATTGCTACCGACCCCTTCGTTGGACGTTTGGCTTTTGTGCGCGCCTACTCCGGCCGCCTCGACGCCGGATCGTACGTTTACAACCCCCGATCCGGAAAGAAAGAGCGCATATCGCGCCTTTACCAGATGCACTCCAACAAGCAAAATCCTATCGAATTTTTGGAGGCCGGAGATATTGGCGCTTGCGTAGGCTTTAAAGACCTCCGAACGGGTGATACCGTTTGCGAAGAAAAAAATCCTATTGTTTTGGAGTCAATGACGTTCCCCGACCCTGTGATTGGGCTGGCGGTGGAGCCAAAAACGCAAAAGGATTTGGATAAGTTGGGAATAGCGCTCAGCAAGTTGGCCGAAGAAGACCCCACGTTCACCGTAAAAACGGACGAAGAAACCGGACAGACCATCATTAGCGGAATGGGCGAACTGCACCTCGAAATTATTGTTGACCGCCTCAAGCGCGAGTTTGGCGTGGAAATCAACCAGGGTGCACCGCAGGTGAACTACAAGGAGGCCTTGCGCGGTACGGTTGAGCACAGGGAACTCTTCAAAAAGCAAACCGGCGGACGCGGTAAGTTTGCCGATATTATTGTAGAAATTGCCCCTGCCGACGAAGGCCAAACCGGCCTGCAGTTTGTGGATATGGTGAAGGGCGGCAACATTCCGCGCGAGTTTATCCCGTCGGTAGAGAAAGGCTTCAGAATGGCCATGAGCAACGGCGTGCTTGCCGGCTACGAGCTGCCCTCGATGAAGGTAACGCTCAAGGACGGATCATTCCATGCGGTGGACTCCGATTCGCTTTCGTTTGAGATATGCGCGCGCGCGGCTTTCCGCCACGCCTGCCCCAAGGCAAAGCCTGTAATTATGGAGCCTATCATGTCGCTGGAGGTGGTAACCCCCGAAGAGTACATGGGCGACATTATCGGCGACCTCAACAAGCGGCGCGGACAAATCCAGAACATGGACTCCAAGGGCAACGCCCGCGTGATAAAGGCAAGCGTTCCGCTCTCGGAGCAGTTTGGCTACGTTACGGTATTGCGAACGCTCAGCTCCGGCCGCGCAACTTCTACTATGGAGTTCTCGCACTACACCGAAGTGCCTGCTTCGCTGGCTAAGGATATTATTGAGCAGGCGCAGGGCAAGAAAAAGGGCGACAAAGATTTGGATGAGTAAAAAAATGCTGGGCAGTAGGAGAGAGCAGATTTCTTAATGGACAATTATATCTCATACTTAGCTGTTTTATGATAAAAAATAATAAGTTAGGTTGCAAAAATGAGTTTTTGTCGAACAAGTTCTTTAGCAGCTTTACTGATTTTGTTTTCAGGTAAAGCCGCTACAGCCCAAACAGAGCATCATTTAGGAATGATTGGCGGAAAAGTAGTAGGCCCAATTTATACGTTGCAGCATAACCGCTGGAACGTAACCACTACCGGTGGGTGGTTGACAGGATTTAAAGGCGGGTATGCTTCACTAACAGGCGGGTACAGGGTCTTTAGTTTGTTGGAAAATTTTGAATATGCAGGCGTAAAGTTGCTTTATGGACGCGGAATAAGGGTAGATTTGGGGTTGGGGATATTTGGGCTGGGGTATGTTGCCCCAACCTTACAGCAAAAGAAGTTGGCTAGAGAGTTAGATTACACAACCCCCTTTGGAGTACAGTTTATTGGTAAAATTTACTTTAATGTTTCGCCTAATTGGAGTTATGGTATGCACATTGGCATACCCTTGCTGACGAACCCGACAGAAGAAAGTATTGGCTATAGTGATAATAACTCTGGTGTCGCTTTATGGAAAGGTTTGTTATATCTCTATCAAATATCGTTGCAGTATAGGTTGGAGAGCACGGGCAAGAAAAATTGATAAGGATTTAGATGAATAGCTGCTACAACAAATGGGGAATATTGCTGTTGTTGTTTGCGTGTAAGGCTGCTACCGCCCAAACAGAGCATCATTTGGGGATGATTGGTGGAAAAGTAGTAGGTCCAATTTACACGTTGCAGCACAACCGCTGGAATGTAACCGCTACCGGTGGATGGTTGACAGGAGTTAGTGGTGGGCACCTTTCCGTAACCGGACAGTACAGGTTGCTGTACCATGAGAGTGGAATGATGATGGTGGACGCGGGGATGGGCTTATTCGGACAGGGATATACCGCCGCTTCCGGCTCAACGCAGGAGCGGTTCGCAAAGAGAATGAATTACGATACTCCTTTTGGAGTGCAAATTATGACCAAATTGCTCTTTAATTTTGCTGAAAAATGGAGTTATGGGATGCACGTAGGGATGCCTCTTATTCTTACTGAAAATGAATTTGGCGGGAAGAGAAGTTTCTGGGAGGAGTGCTTATATGTGTTTCAGCTTTCGTTGCAGTATAAGTTATAGTTCAACGACATGAATGTAGAAGTAGCCAAGCAAATAGCGCACAGCTTGCTGAAAATAGGCGCAATCAAGTTAAGCCCTGCAAATCCGTTTACGTGGGTATCAGGGTGGCGGTCGCCGATTTACTGCGATAACCGGCTTACGCTGGGCGATGTGCAGGTGAGGGATGAGATATGCAGCGCGTTTGTGAGCCTGATACGCTCAAAGTATCCCGATGTTGAGGTAGTAGCGGGAGTTGCCACCGGCGCCATTGCTCACGGGATGCTGGTCGCAGAAAAGTTAGGCTTGCCGTTTGCCTACGTCAGGGCGGAGCGCAAGGAGCACGGGCTGAAAAAGGTAGTGGAGGGCGCAGATCCGGCAGAAAAAAAGGTAGTGGTGGTAGAAGACCTCGTTTCGACAGGCAAAAGCAGCGTAAACGCGCTGGTGCACCTGAAGGAAGAAAAGGCAAATGTGCTGGGAATGGTGGCGATTTTTACGTATGAGTTTGACGAAGCGCGTAAAAAGTTTGAGGAGCTGGGTACGGAGTTGACCACGTTGTCGGGCTACACCGCGCTGGTGGAGCAGGCGTTGGCAGATGGATATATTCAGCCCTGCGATGTGGAAGCGCTGAAAAAGTGGCGTAGCGAGCCGGATAAGTTTTAAGTGAAGTAAAATTAAGTTCTATATAATCAGTTCTATACAATTAAGGACGGTATTTCATGAGCCAAAAAATTAGAATAAAGTTGAAGTCGTACGACCACTCCTTGGTGGACAAGTCGTCGGAAAAAATCGTAAAAACGGTGAAAGCAACCGGAGCGGTGGTGAGCGGTCCGGTGCCCCTGCCTACGCAGAAGAAAATCTTCACCGTGAACCGCGCTACCTTTGTCAACAAGAAGGCGCGCGAGCAGTTTCAGCTGAGCACCTACAAGCGCCTGCTGGACATCTACAGCTCAACGCCAAAAACCATCGACGCGCTGATGAAGCTCGAGTTGCCCAGCGGCGTTGAGGTTGAAATTAAGGTGTAAAGCAGCCTGCTGTTAAACGGTTTACAGCTCGCCATTCAATTTTGCAGTGCAGAAAGTTGCCCGACAGCTTGTGCTGCATTATCGAATTTTTGAGCATTATTGAATTATTGAATTATTGAATTTTTGAATCTTTAAATTAAACATGGCAGGAATTATAGGAAAAAAAATCGGAATGACCTCCGTTTTCGGCGCTGACGGGAAGAACATCCCCTGCACCGTTATCGAAGCTGGCCCATGTGTTGTTACGCAAGTTAAGTCCGTTGAAACAGACGGATATGCAGCCTTGCAGCTTGCCTATGACGATAAAAAGGAGAAGAGCACCACGCAGGGATTGCTCGGACACTTTAAGAAAGCCGGTACCACACCCAAAAGAAAGGTGGTAGAGTTTTCGCCCTTTGCAGGTAAGGAAAGCAAAGAGTTGGCGACAGGTGATGCCGTAACGGTTGATTTGTTTGAAGAAAATAACTGGGTTGACGTGGTAGGTACATCAAAAGGAAAAGGGTTTCAGGGTGTTGTTAGGCGGCACGGCTTTGCCGGCGTAGGCGGACAAACGCACGGCCAGCACAACCGGCTTCGCGCTCCGGGGTCGGCAGGCGCCTCGTCGTATCCTTCGCGTGTGCTGCCTGGCCGCAAGCTGGGCGGGCGCATGGGCGGAGACCGCGTCAAAGTGCTGAATTTGGTTATTGTGAAGGTTATTCCCGAAAGCAACTTGCTGCTGGTAAAAGGCTCGGTACCGGGCGCTATAGGGTCGTACTTACTAATTGAGAATTAAAACAACATCATGGAGTTATCAGTATATAACATCGAAGGACAAGAAACATCGAAGAAGGTTAGCTTGGACGATACGGTATTTGGCATTGAACCGAATAACCACGCTATTTATCTCGACGTGAAGCAGCTGCAGGCCAACCGTCGTCAAGGTACGCACAAGTCGAAGCAGCGCGGAGAGGTGCGGTACAGCACAAGGAAGCTCAAAAGGCAAAAAGGTACCGGCGGCGCCCGCGCCGGAAGCATCAAGTCGCCCCTCTTTGTAGGAGGAGGGCGCGTGTTTGGCCCTGTGCCCCGCGATTATAGCCATAAGCTCAACAAAAAACAAAAAAGCTTGGCGCGCCGTAGCGCATTGTCGCAGAAGGCGCTGAGCAATAACATCCGCGTGATTGAAGACCTCCTCCTTGAAGCGCCAAAGACAAAAGAATTCCTAAAAATATGGAAAAATCAGCAGCTAAATGGAAAAAAATTGCTCATCGTGCTGCCCGAACCAAATAAAAATGTATATTTGTCATCCCGAAATTTACCCAATACAAAAACAATAATAGCCTCTGACATAAATACTTACGATGTTATGAATGCTAATGATTTGCTGTTTTTTGAAGGGGCGGTTGACGTTGTTAACCGATTGTTTGGGGAGGAAAACGATATGCTGTTGCTACCTAATGACCTGCCAACGAATGACATACAGGAAGAAAATGGCGCGCTGTAGCCGGAGGTAAAGTAGCCGAAGTTAAATATAAACCAGAGAACATTGAATAGTACTAAATGAGCACACAACTAATTAAGCCACTCATAACCGAAAAAATAACGGTGCAGGGCGATAAGCTGAACCGGTACGGTTTTATTGTTAGGCCGGAGGCCAACAAGTTGGAAATCAAGCAAGCGGTAGAAACGATGTACGGCGTTAAGGTAGAAAAAGTTAATACCATGAACTATCGCGGTAAGAACAAAAGCCGCTATACTAAAGCTGGCCTCCTGTCCGGCAGAACTGTGCACCGCAAAAAGGCTGTGGTAACGCTGGTCAAAGGTGAACAAATTGATTTTTACAGTAGCATCTAAAAAACCATCTAAAAAAACATGGCGCTCAGAAAATTTAAACCCGTAACGCCGGGTACAAGACATAAAGTTATTTCTGCATTTGACGAAATTACTGCCTCTACTCCCGAAAAATCGCTGCTGGCTCCTCTCAAAAGCTCCGGCGGACGCAACAACCAGGGACGTATGACCGTACGCTATAGAGGTGGCGGACACAAGCGTATGTACCGCATTATTGACTTCAAGCGCGATAAGGATAACTTTGCCGCAACGGTGAAAACTATAGAGTACGACCCCAACCGTAACGCCCGTATTGCCTTGGTCGTTTATGCCGACGGCGAAAAACGCTACATCATTGCGCCGGTGGGGCTTAAGGTGGGGCAGCGCATACAGTCGGGCAAAGGCGTACCTCCGGAAATAGGAAACACGCTTTTCCTCTCCGACTTACCCTTGGGTACTATTGTCCACAACATTGAGCTTACGCCCGGACAGGGCGCTATCATGGCGCGCAGCGCCGGATCGTCGGCCCAGCTGCTGGCGCGCGAAGGAAAATATGCTGTGCTCAAGCTGCCCTCGGGCGAAACGCGCATGGTGCTCGTTATCTGCCGCGCAACGGTTGGCTCGGTTTCAAACCCCGACGCCCAAAACGAATCGCACGGTAAGGCCGGACGTAAACGCTGGCTGGGGCGCCGACCCCGCAACCGCGGCGTGGCTATGAACCCGGTTGACCATCCCATGGGCGGCGGCGAAGGTAAAAACTCCGGCGGACATCCCCGCTCGCGCAAAGGTTTGCTGGCTAAGGGTAAGAAAACCCGAAACCCAAAGAAAACCACCTCAAAGTTTATTGTTGAGAGAAGGAAAAAGTAGCCTGAAGCGGTAGTGAAATAATTCAAAATTCAAAATTCAAAATTCAAAATTTGTAAATGAGCCGTTCACTAAAAAAAGGACCATACATTGAACCTAAGCTGGACAAAAAGGTAACTGCCTTGAACGTCAGCAAAAAGAAAGTTGTGGTGAAAACTTGGGCGCGTGCAAGCATGATACCGCCTGACTTTGTAGGGCATACCATCGCCGTGCACAACGGCAACAAGTTTATCCCCGTGTACATCACCGAAAATATGGTGGGGCACAAGCTGGGAGAGTTTGCGCCGACCCGAACGTTCAAGGGACACTCGGGCAACCGCAAGTGATAGCGAGCGGAGAGAGGCTTTGAGAGAGTAAAAAAAGTTGCGCAAAGCTTACATTCATCAATGGTAAGGCTGAAGGCAAAGAAAGTGTTCCTGATTACTACTCTGCAGGTATTTTTGTTATGTAGTAGTGCTACATCTTTGCAGGCTCAGACAGAGCATTATGTTGGGCTGGCGGTAAGCAATGTCATAGGTCCGTCGTACACGCTCCGGCACAATCGCTGGACGGCTACTGCCGACGCGGGATGGCTTGCAGGTTTTAATGGTATGTATGCTTCGATGGGCGGTATGTACAGAATACTAAACATGAATCAAATATCAAAGTTCTTTAAAATAAAAGAGAGGCAGGATAGTTCTGATGTAATGATAAACGTGAGGCTGGGCTTGTTTGCCCAGGATTACTATAGCCCCTCTGTCCGGCAAAAGCGATGGGCAGACAAGTTGGCTTATGTAGCCCCTTTTGGTTGCAACATGTTGGTGGAACTTTATTTTCACGAAGAAAGGCTGCCCAATTGGAATTTTGCCATGAGGTTTCGCGGTCCGGTATATTTTACGACAAAGGAACATGAAGATATTTTTTCAAAAGGAACGGTTGCAACAATGCTGGCAACGTTTCAGATAGTCGTTCAGCGCAGGTTTTAGCAGTTGAGATAGATAAGTAAATACAAGTATAATTTTTTTAATCATAGGGAAAATCCTTTTTTTATAGCAAAGGTAACTAAATGGGTGCAAGAAAAAGATTAAGAGCCGAAGGGCTCAAGGCAGAGAAGAAGTTAGTGGCGGGAGCCATACTTCGCAATTGCCCTTCATCACCCCGTAAGATGAGGCTGGTAGCCGATTTGATACGCGGTGTTGAGGTCAACAAGGCGCTGGGTGTGCTCAAGTACACCAAAAAGCATGCTTCCATAGACTTGGAGAAGCTCCTCAAGTCGGCAATTGCCAACTGGGAAGCCAAGAATGAGGGCAGCAAGCGCGACTTGGAGGATGGCAAGGTTTTTGTAAGCGAAATTTTTGTTGACGGAGGCCCTATGCTCAAGCGCATTTCACCCGCACCGCAGGGACGTGCCTACCGTATTCGCAAGCGCTCCAACCATGTGCACATTGTGCTGGATACCTACGTACCTGAGGTGATTGATGAAGAGGGTACAAAAACAAAAAAGGACAAAGACGCAGCCGCAACAGTAGCATTAACAGACGTAGTAGAAACCGTAACCGAACAAGTATCATAAATAAGCAATATGGGACAAAAAATTAATCCGATAAGTAACCGAATAGGTATCATTCGCGGTTGGGATTCTAACTGGTACGGTGGGCGCAAGTATGCAGGCAAAATAGTTGAGGATTCAAAAATCCGCAGCTACCTCAACGAGCGTCTGGCAAAAGCAAGCTTGTCGCGCATAGTGATTGAGCGCACCCTCAAGCTCATTACGGTAACCATCAACACGGCGCGCCCCGGCGTTATCATCGGCAAGGGCGGACAGGAGGTGGATAAGCTCAAGGAGGAGCTCAAAAAGATAACGGGAAAGGACATCCAAATCAACATTTTTGAGGTGAAACGCCCGGAGCTGGACGCGCTGATTGTTGCCAACAACATAGCCCGTCAGGTGGAAGGGCGCATATCGTACCGCCGCGCCATCAAGACGACCATGGCTTCGACCATGAGGTTAGGCGCCGAGGGTATTAAAGTGCAGATTTCCGGACGCCTTGGCGGCGCCGAAATGGCGCGCAGCGAAACTATCAAGGAGGGGCGTATCCCCCTGCACACGTTCCGCGCCGATATTGACTACGCCCTTGCCGAGGCGCTTACCAAGGTAGGCCTGCTGGGCGTCAAGGTATGGGTTTGCAACGGCGAGGTTTACGGCAAGCGCGATTTGCTCCCCAACGTGGGCGTAGCGGCTAACGTTGCCGGCTTGTCGGCAGGCGGTGGTGGGCGCGATGAGCGTTCGCACCACCGTGGCGGTGGCGGTGGTGGTGATCGTGGCGGGCGCGGCGGCGGCGGTGGCCGCGGCGACCGCGACCGCGGTAGAAACGACCGCGACCGCGGTAGGGGCGACCGCGACCGTCGCAGCGGACGCGGTGGCAGTGGTTCTGGTTCTGGTTCAAAGAAGTAAAAAAAATAGCGAAGTAAAACAAAATGTTACAGCCTAAAAAGACGCAATACAGAAGGATGCAGAAGGGGAAGATGAAAGGCATTGCCCAGCGCGGCAACCAGCTTTCATTTGGCTCATTTGGCATCAAAACGCTGGAATCTTGCTGGATTACCGGCAAGCAAATAGAAGCCGCTCGTCAGGCCATTGTGCGCCACATGAAGCGCGAGGGGCAAATGTGGATTCGCATATTCCCCGACAAGCCCATTACGAAAAAACCTGCCGAAGTCCGCATGGGTAAAGGTAAGGGCGCCCCCGAAGGCTTTGTGGCGCCGGTAACGCCGGGCCGTATGCTCTTTGAAGTGGAGGGTGTGCCGTTTGAGGTGGCGCAGGAAGCGCTGCGCTTAGGCGCACAGAAGCTCCCTGTAAGCACTAAGTTTGTGGTGCGCCGGGATTATATAGCAGAAAAATCAGCATAATTTAAGGAGGATATAAGGAATGAAGGCATCAGAAATTAGGGAAATGTCCACCAAAGATTTGCTGGAGAAGGTGGAGGTAGAAAAGAGCCAGCAGGCAAAAATGCGCCTTAACCACGCTATTTCACCGCTCGAAAACGCGAGCAAGATAAAGGAAACACGTAAGAATATTGCGCGTATGCTTACCATCCTTCACGAACGAAAAATTAACGAGATAAAAAAATAACATCTCACACACATGGAAACTATAGAAAGAGGCCTGAGAAAGGAAAGAATAGGAGTTGTGACCAGCAACAAAATGGATAAATCCATCGTAGTTGCCGTGCAGCGGAAGGTAAAGCATCCTGTTTACGGAAAGTTCGTTAAACATACAACCAAGTTCGCTGCGCACGACGAAAAGAACGAGTGCAGCGAGGGAGATACCGTGCGCATCATGGAAACCCGCCCGCTGAGCAAGAATAAGCGTTGGAGATTAGTAGAAATCGTAGAAAAAGTAAAGTAAGCCATGATACAGCAAGAATCAAGATTACAGGTGGCGGACAACAGCGGCGCGAAGGAGGTGCTTTGTATTCGCGTGCTGGGTGGTACCAGGAGGCGCTACGCCTCCATTGGAGACAAAATTGTGGTGAGCGTAAAAAGCGCTTCCCCCGGTGGAGATGCCAAAAAAGGCAGCATATCCAAAGCTGTTATTGTGCGCACCCACAAAGAAATTCGCCGTCCGGACGGCTCGTACATTCGGTTTGACGACAACGCCTGCGTTCTTCTCAACGCGCAGGGCGAAATTCGCGGCACCCGCATCTTTGGCCCGGTAGCCCGTGAGCTGCGCGAAAACTATATGAAAATTGTGTCGCTGGCGCCCGAAGTGCTTTAAAAAGTGCTTTAATAAGAAGCGCTGTGAAAACAGGAAGGCTAAAAAGACAAAAAAACAAAAGGACAACTTTGAAAAGTAAAAACCATGCTGGGTAGAGTAAAACTTAAAGTAAAAAAAGGCGATAGCGTTACCGTAATTGCCGGCGACGACAAGGGCAAAAAGGGACGTGTGCTCGAAATGCTCACAGACAAAGGCCGCGCCATTGTAGAAGGTGTAAATCTGGTATCGAAGCATACCAAGCCAAATGCAAAGCATCCGCAAGGCGGCATTATCAAGCAGGAGGCTGCAATACACATTTCGAACCTTATGGTGAACGACGGCAGCGGAGTCCCCACCAGGGTGGGGCGCCGCATGGGCGAAAAAAACAAATTGGTACGCTACGCAAAAACAACCGGAGAGGAAATTAAGTAATGGCAAAAAAACAACAACCACAGGTACAAGTATATGTGGACGCAAAGGGATATATTCCTTTGCTCAAAAAAAAGTACAGGGAAGAAATTGTACCCGCCCTTGTAAAGGAATTTGGATATAAAAACGTCATGCAGGCGCCAAAGCTTGAGAAGATTGTCGTTAACCAGGGCGTTGGCGTGGCAACAGCTGATAAAAAGTTGATAGAGGTTGCCCAGAGCGAGCTCTCTGCCATCACCGGCCAAAAGGCGCTGATTACCCGCGCCACGAAGGATATATCCAACTTCAAGCTGCGTAAGGGTATGCCGATAGGCGTAAAAGTAACCCTGCGCGGCAACAAAATGTACGAATTTTTGGAAAGGCTGATTTGTATTTCGCTTCCTCGTACTCGCGATTTCAGCGGCATCAGCGATAAGCTGGATGGCCGCGGCAACTACAACTTAGGCGTTAAGGAGCAAATTGTTTTTCCGGAGATAGATATTGAAAAGGTAACAAAAATCATGGGCTTAGAAATGACCTTTGTTACCACTACCGAAAGGGACGAAGAAGCGTACGCTTTGCTTCGCCATTTTGGACTTCCTTTTAAAAATGCAAAAAAACAGTAAAAAACAGTAGAGGTAGAACGATGGCAAAAGAATGCATGAAAGCGCGCGAAGTAAAGCGCGCCAAGTTGGTGGCAAAGTATGCCGAGAAGCGCAAGGCGCTCAAGGAAGCCGGAGATTACGTGGCGCTGGCAAAGCTGCCCAAGAACTCAAGTCCGGTGCGCCTGCATAATCGCTGTTCGCTTACGGGACGCCCTAAAGGGTACATTCGCCAGTTTGGAATTAGCCGTATCACTTTTAGAGAAATGGCCAGCCAGGGTTTGATACCCGGCGTGAAAAAGGCGAGCTGGTAAAGTAATATGGCCTGCTTGCCTTAGCAATGGTTTACCTGCTGTTTGAGCGTGGATGAAGGGAAGGGTTTAATATTTATGATTTCGTAGCTTATTATCAATTAAATATAATACGTTAATTAGAAATGTTGACTTATGGACTCAATGGAAATCATTATAAGCACAATTTTTGGTATAATATTTGTAACATTAGTCGTTTACATTATTGTAAGCAGTGCGATGGTAAAGCAAAGGAAAAGTAGCTTGCTGCCGAAAGTTGAAACAGGGCATATAGTATATGAAAGCGAACAGGAGGGTAACCCTGCTCCTGTAGATAAAATACTTTTTTCGGGGAAAAAGTTCGTTGTTAAAGGAAAAAAATACAATTCTTCGGACTATATTCTGGCGCGGGCTGACGGCGTTTCGATGAAGAAAAAAGGCATTAGCAGCGGAGATATTGTTTACGCCAAAAAATTTGACGCCTCGTTTGGAAAAGATCAAATTAAGCCGAATGACGTCTTGCTGATTTTATTGAATGACGAGCGGTATAAAGGCTATAAGATAAGGGTTTGCAGAGGGCGCAACCCGAAAGATGAAAATGATTTGGAAACATTTTATTACGATAGCGATGGGAATGAGCGCGTTTCCTCCAAAAATCATCGGTTAGATTTAGTACAGGGAGTTGTAAAGTATAAATATAGCGAATAATCAACAATAGTTAATTTGGATATCGGGCGCAATGAGCGCTGAAACTAAAAACCAACAAAAATGACTGATCCAATAGCAGATTTTTTAACAAGAATCCGCAACGCCATCAAGGCGGGGCACAAGGTAGTGGAAATACCCGCTTCCAACATCAAAAAGGAGATAACCCGTATTCTTCATGAAAAGGGCTACATTTTGAGTTACAAGTTTATAGAAGAAGGCGCTGTGGGCAGCATTAAGATTGCGCTCAAGTACCACCCCGAGAGCAAGCGCTCTGCCATCAAAGGGCTGAAGCGCATCAGCACGTCGGGGTTGCGCCGCTACGCCGGCGTACGTACCATGCCTGCCGTGCTGAACGGCCTGGGTATCGCCATCCTCTCTACCTCCAAAGGCTTGATGACCGATAAGGAGGCGCGCCTGCAAAATGTTGGCGGCGAAGTTCTTTGCTATATATATTAAGCTAATTTGTAAATTAACAGTAAGATTAAATGTCACGAATAGGAAAATTGCCTGTAAACCTGCCACAAGGCGTTACCGTAACGGTTGACGCGGGTAATGTGGTTGTGGTTAAAGGACCTCTTGGCGAGCTGAAGCAGGCGGTAGATAAGGATATCTCCGTAGCCGTAGAGGATGGTCAAGTAAAAGTAACGCGCCCCACCGACCAGCCGCGCCACCGCTCAATGCACGGCTTGTACCGGGCGCTCATCAACAACATGGTGGTAGGCGTATCTGCGGGCTATACCATTGAGCAGGAGCTGGTGGGCGTAGGCTACAAGGTTGAGGTGAAAGGGCAGGTAGTAGAGTTCAGCCTTGGCTTTTCGCACGAAATTCACCTGATGCTGCCCAAGGAAATCAAAGCCGAAGCCATACCTGTAAAGAAAGGCGAAAGCCCTCGCCTTACGCTGAAATCCATTGATAAGCAGCTGGTGGGTCATGTTGCCGCAAAAATACGCTCGCTGCGCAAGCCCGAGCCGTATAAGGGTAAAGGTATTAAGTTTGTAGGCGAAGTAATTCGCCGTAAGGCCGGTAAATCGGCGGCGTCTAAATAAGCAGGAGGGAATAAAAAAATGGCACTATCAAAAACAGAAAGAAGGCAGCGTATCAAATACCGTATTCGTAAGGTTGTTCACGGTACGGCCAGTCGTCCGCGCCTGTCGGTGTACCGCAGCAACGACCAAATCTACGTTCAGCTCATCGACGATACGGCTTGCAACGGCCAGGGAGCAACCCTGCTGGCAGCAAGCTCCATTGAGAAATCGGTGGTTGAGCAGGTAAAAGGAAAAACCAAGCAGGAGGCTGCTAAGGTAATAGGCAAAATTGCCGCCGAGCGCTCGCTTGAGAAAGGCATTAAGGAGGTCGTATTTGACCGCAACGGTTTCTTGTACCACGGGAGAGTAAAATGTGTAGCCGAGGCCGCTCGTGAGGGTGGACTAAAATTCTAAAAATCGTATGGCAGAAAATTCAAACATAAGAAAAGTAAAGACAACAGACCTTAACCTCATTGACAGGTTGGTAGCCGTTGAGCGCGTAACTAAGGTAACCAAAGGTGGTCGCCACTTCAGCTTTGCTGCAATTGTGGTGGTGGGCAACGAAAACGGTATCGTTGGCTATGGCCTTGGTAAGGCAAACGAAGTTTCGATTGCCGTTAGCAAGGGCATTGAAGACGCCAAAAAGAATCTGGTGAAAGTTCCGGTGCACAAGGGTACCATTCCTCACGAGCAGGTAGCAAAATTTGGCGGCGCGCGCGTTTACATGCGCCCCGCGGCGCCCGGTACGGGGGTGAAGGCCGGCGGCGCCATGCGCGCAGTGTTTGAGAGCGTGGGTATTCACGACGTGCTGGCAAAGTCGAAAGGCTCGTCAAATCCGCACAACTTAGTGAAGGCTACGGTAAACGCTCTGCTGCAGCTGCGCGACGCCAACACAGTGGCCAACCTGCGCGGCATATCGGTAAACAAAGTATTTAACGGATAAAACAACGGAGGGAAAAAGAAATGGCAGTACTCAAAATTACGCAGGTGCGCAGCCAGATAGGCAGCAACGATAAGCAAAAAGCCACGCTCAAGAGCCTCAAGTTGGGCAAAATAAATCGCGCTACAGAGCGCGAGGAAAGTCCGGTGCTGAGAGGTATGATAAAGGCTGTGAGCCACCTGGTAAAGGTGGAAGAGGTAAAGGTGGAAAAGGTAGAAGAAAGGGAAGCAGAAGCGGTAAAGGTGGAAGAAAAAGTAGAAGAAGTTTAGAATTTCGAATTCAAAATTTAGATAATTGCTATGGAATTACATAACTTGACCCCGACAGCGGGTTCAACGCATAAAGAGAAGCGCATTGGTCGTGGTGAAGGTTCGGGGCGCGGAGGTACTTCGACGCGCGGCCTCAACGGGGCGCAATCGCGCTCGGGATACTCGCGCAAGCTGGGTTTTGAAGGAGGCCAGATGCCGCTGCAGCGCCGCCTCCCCAAATTTGGCTTCAAGAACGTTAACCGTGTTGAGTACAAGGCTATCAACCTTTACACCTTGCAGGCGCTTGCCGAGAGGACAGGCGCAAGCGTCGTTGACGTTGATACGCTGATAAGCTTTGGGCTGGCCTCGAAGAGAGATTTGGTAAAAATACTTGGGCAGGGTGAGCTGAAAGCCGCGCTGGAGGTTACGGCTCACGCCTTTTCAAAATCGGCTATTGCCGCTATTGAAGCAAAAGAAGGTAAAGCCATTAAGCTTTAAGAGAAAAAATAATAACCACATAGATATACCTTCATTTTTGAGGTAATAATAGTTTTTAAGTAACGATGAAAAAGTTTATAGAAACGATAAGGAATATTTTTAAGATAGAGGATCTTAGAAAGCGAATTCTTTACACTTTGGGCTTGATACTTGTTTTCAGGTTTGGCTGCTATGTGGTTATTCCGGGTATTAACCCATCAATGTTAGCCGAGCTGCAAAGCCAGGCCAGCGAGGGTTTGGTAGGGTTGCTCAACATGTTTTCGGGAGGCGCCTTTGGCAACGCCGCAATTTTTGGCCTGGGGGTAATGCCCTACATTTCGGCCTCCATTGTGGTGCAGCTCATGGGGATGATGGTACCCTACTTTCAGCGCCTGCAGCGCGAGGGTGAAAGCGGACGCCGCAAGCTGAACCAGATTACGCGCTACCTGACCATTCTCATTTTGTGCCTTCAGGCGCCGGCGTATTTGGCCAACCTGCATGCAAGGCTGCCGGAGGCGGCTTTCCTGATAAAGGGCGTTTACTTCACCATTTTTGCAACGATTGTCCTCATGTCCGGCACCATGTTCATCATGTGGCTTGGCGAGCGCATCACCGACAAAGGCTTGGGTAACGGTATCTCCATTATCATCATGGTAGGTATTATTGCCGATTTGCCCTTTGCCGTAGTGTCCGAGTGGGGGTCGCGCGTTTCGCAACATGCCGGCGGGTTGATAATGTTTGTGGTCGAAATGGTCTTCCTGTTTTTGGTATTTGTTGCTACGATTGCGCTGGTGCAGGGTGTGCGCAGGATACCCGTGCAGTACGCCAAGCGCATTGTGGGCAACAAGCAGTACGGAGGCGTTCGCCAGTACATACCGCTCAAGATAAATGCTGCAGGCGTAATGCCCATCATCTTTGCGCAGGCGTTCATGTTCCTGCCCATGCTGTTTTCGCAGTTTGAGGCAACCACCGCCATTGGCATAGCGCTCTCCAACTATACGGGTTTTTGGCACAACCTGCTGTTTGGCTTGCTGGTGGTAGGGTTTACGTATGCCTACACGGCGATAACGATTAACCCCACCAACATGGCGGAGGATATGAAGAAGAACGGCGGCTTTATTCCGGGCGTTAAGCCGGGCAAAAAAACCGCAGAGTACATTGACAGCGTAATGTCGCGCATTACGCTACCCGGCTCTATCTTTTTGGCCTTGGTGGCTATTCTGCCGGCCATTGCCATGAACTTTCTTGGCGTTAGCAACCAGTTTGCGCGCTTTTTTGGGGGGACGTCGCTGCTGATTTTGGTGGGCGTAATACTTGATACGCTGCAACAAATTGAGAGCCATCTCCTTTCGCGCCACTACGACGGCCTTATGAAGACAGGACGCCTGAAAGGCAGGAGCGGAGTGTAGGCTTGTTCATAATTGTGCGACGAAAGTTATGAATTAAAAATCCGGAAATGTTCTTTAGGAAAATGGGATTAGTAAAAAACGCCGAGGAGATTGAGCTGCTTCGTGAAAATAACCAGCTGGTGTCGCGTACGCTGGCCGAGCTGGCAAAGCATATTGCTCCGGGGGTTACAGGCTTGCAGCTGGACAAAATCGCAGAGCAGTTTATTCGCGATCACGGTGCAGAGCCGGGGTTTCTGGGCTACGATGGGTTTCCCAATACCCTGTGCATCTCCATCAACGACGTGGTGATACACGGTGTTCCCAGCAGCTACGCGCTGCGCGACGGCGACATTGTGTCGGTTGACTGCGGTACGCGCATGAAAGGTTACGTGGGCGATTCGGCATATACCTTTGCGGTGGGCAACGTGAGCGAAAGCGCCATGCGGCTGCTGCACGCTACCAAGGAAAGCCTGAAGCAGGGCGCGGCGCAGGCGGTGGAGGGCAAGCGTATTGGCGATATTTCGTTTGCCGTGCAGAGCTACGTGGAGAAAGCAGGCTACGCTGTGGTGCGCGAAATGGAGGGGCATGGCATAGGAACCAAAATGCACGAAAAACCAGGCGTACCCAACTATGGGCGGCGGGGCTCCGGAAAAAAGCTCATTAAAGGCATGACCATTTGCATAGAACCCATGATAAATATGGGCGTACGCGATGTTGTACAGGAAAAGGACGGCTGGACTATCCGCACCAAAGACCGCAAGCTCTCGGCGCATTTTGAGTATGCGGTGGCGGTGGGCAAAGAGCAGCCGGATATTTTAACTACGTTTGAGTACGTGGAGGAAGTTTTAAAACAAAAAGGAAACATGATATAACAGATGGCAAAACAAACCGCCATAGAACGAGATGGAGTTATCGTAGAAGCGCTTTCTAACGCTATGTTTCGCGTGGAGCTGGACAACGGGCACGTGATAACGGCGCATATTTCGGGGAAAATGCGCATGCACTACATCAAAATTTTGCCCGGCGACAAGGTGCGCATAGAGATGACACCTTATGACCTGTCGAAAGGGCGAATAACGTTCCGATATAAATGAGTTTAAATTTTTTTTGAGTTATTGAATTTTGAATTGTGAAAAAATGAAAGTAAGAGCATCCATCAAAAAGCGTAGCGAAGATTGCAAAATTGTAAAGCGCAAAGGCCGTTTGTACGTTATTTGCAAGAAAACCCCGAAATTCAAAATGCGACAGGGGTAAGATATAGCATGTAAAAAGTATAGCATATAAAGATTTATGCTGCTTATAGTTAGCAAGCTCAACAGTAAACAAACAGTATATAAAAATATGGCACGTATTTCAGGTATTGATTTACCGAAAAACAAGCGGGGAGAGATAGGTCTTACTTACATCTACGGCATTGGCCGCAGCACCTCGCGCAAAATTTTGGAAACCGCCGGCGTTAGCTGCGATGTGAAGGTGAAGGACTGGACGGATGCTCAGGAAACGGCAATTCGTAACGCTATTCAGCAGGGCGGATACAAGCTCGAGGGCGAGCTGCGCACCGTTGTGCAGCTGAGCATCAAGCGGCTTATGGATATTGGCTGCTACCGCGGTATCCGTCACCGTTTGGGGTTGCCTGTGCGCGGGCAAAGCACCAAGAACAACGCCCGTACGCGAAAAGGTAAAAAGAAAACCGTAGCTAATAAGAAAAAGGCAACGAAGTAAGCAGCAAGTAACCGATAGCCCTGCCCGATGAGCTGCCGAAGCTTGCCCCCGAAAAGCGGAACCGCAAGCGGCGTTAGGGTGGGGGAGAGGGCTACAATTTGAGTTTTGCAATTTGAAATTTGAAATTTTTAAGCAATGGCAAAAAAACCAGGAACGACAAAAAAGCGGATTGTGAAGGTTGAGGCAATTGGCGAAGTCCATATCACCTCCACTTTCAATAACATTATCATTACGTTAACCAACGCCGATGGCCAGGCCATCAGCTGGTCGTCGGCAGGCAAGATGGGTTTTCGCGGTTCAAAGAAGAACACGCCCTACGCCGCGCAAACGGCTGCCAACGACTGCGCAAAGGTAGCCTACGACTTGGGGCTGCGCAAAGTAAGAGCCTACGTGAAAGGTCCGGGGGCAGGCCGGGAATCGGCTATGCGTACCATCCACTCTGCCGGTATTGAGGTTACCGAAATTGTAGATGTTACGCCGGTTCCCCATAATGGTTGTCGTCCAAAAGGACGGAGAAGGGTTTAATGTGTGAGAATAGTTGACAGCAAGTAATTTAAAGTAATTTAAACTAAAATGGCAAGATATACAGGACCAACAACCAAAATTGCACGTAAGTTTGGCTCGCCTATTTACGGTGCGGATAAAGCATACGAGAAAAAAAACTATCCTCCCGGGCAGCACGGTTTGGCCAAGAAGCGTAAAAAAGTATCGGAGTACGGTATTCAGCTGACCGAAAAGCAAAAATTGAAATATACGTACGGCCTGCTGGAGCGGCAGTTCCGCAACTTGTTCGAGAAAGCGTCGCGCATGAAAGGGCGTAAGGGCGACAACCTGCTGCAGCTCCTTGAGAGCCGGTTAGATAACGTGGTTTTTCGCCTTGGCATTGCCCCCAGCCGGGCGGCAGCACGTCAGCTGGTAGGTCACCGGCACATTATGCTCAACGACAAGGTTTGCAACATACCCTCTGTTATCCTCAAAGAAGGCGATGTTGTGGGCGTTCGCGAAAAATCGAAAAGCCTTGAAGTTATTCAGGAAACCTGCGGAGGCTCGCGCTCCAGCCGCTTTTCGTGGATGGAGTGGGATAGCAATACGCTGAGCGGGAAATTTCTTAACAAACCGGAGCGTACCGATATTCCGGAAGTTGTAAATGAGCAGCTCATCGTGGAGCTGTACTCTAAATAGCAAAATATTTATAAGCGAAGCCCTGTATTTTAGTGGGGAATTAAAGGAAAAAGTATTATGGCAATATTAGCATTTCAAAAGCCCGATAAGGTAATAATGCTCGAATCGAGCGCTACGTTCGGTAAATTCGAGTTTCGCCCGCTTGAGCCGGGTTACGGCATGACGGTAGGAAACGCGCTGCGTCGCGTGCTGCTATCATCGTTGGAAGGTTACGCAATAACCTCAGTAAAAATTCACGGGGTTGACCATGAATTTGCCTCCATTCCGGGAGTGCTTGAGGATATGGTTGAAATTATCCTTAACTTCAAGCAAGTGAGGCTGAAAAAAGTAGCCGAAGGCACTGAAACCGAAAGCTTCAAGATAAACATTACGGGGCAAACGCAGCTCAAGGCAGAGCAGCTTTCGAACAGCATGACCGTTTTTAAGGTGCTGAACTCCGACTTGGTTATCTGCAACATGGAGCCTAACGTGAAGCTGCAGATGGAATTTAACATCGGCAAGGGGCGCGGCTACGTTCCGGCAGACGAAAACAAAGAAGAGGGATCAGAGATTGGCCTTATTGCTATTGACTCTATCTATACGCCGGTAAAAAACGTAAAGTACGCCGTAGAAAACTACCGCGTGGAGCAAAAGACCGACTACGAGAAGCTGACGCTGGAGGTAACAACCGACGGCTCTATCCACCCCAAGGAAGCCCTCAAGGAGGCGGCCAAGATTTTAATTCACCACTTTGCGCTTTTCTCCGACGAAAAAATTACGATTGACACCGACGAGGAAAAGTTTACCAACGACGATTTTGACGAAGAGATACTGCACATGCGCCAGCTGCTCAAAACCAAGCTTACAGACCTCGACCTGTCGGTGCGGGCGCTCAACTGCCTCAAAACCGCTGAAGTGGAAACGCTGGGAGAGCTGGTAAGGTTTCAGCGTAACGACCTGCTGAAGTTTCGCAATTTTGGCAAAAAGTCGCTTACCGAGCTGGACGAAAAGTTGATACAGCTGAACCTGAACTTCGGTATGGATATTACAAAGTATAAACTTGACAAGGAGTAACGAGAAAATATGAGACACGGAAATAAAATCAACCATTTAGGGGTAAAAACAGGGCATCGCAGGTCAATGCTGGCCAACCTTGCCAACTCGCTCATTATGCATAAGCGCATAGAAACCACGCTAGCTAAAGCAAAGGAGCTGAGGGTTTACGTAGAGCCGCTTATTACCAAAGGCAAGAGCGACACGACGCATTCGCGCCGCACGGTATTCTCCTACCTCAAAAACAAGTATGCCGTGAAGGAGCTGTTTAGCGCTGTGGCCGAAAAGGTGGGGCAGCGCCCCGGCGGCTACACGCGCATTTTGAAAATCGGCTTCCGGCACGGCGACGCTGCCGAAATGGCGCTGATAGAGTTGGTGGACTTCAACGAAACCTACACCGGGGCAGCCAAAAAGTCGGCAACAAAGAAAACAACTCGCCGCAGCGCAAAGAAAGCTTCGGAAAAGGCTGAGGAAGCACCCGCTTCCGTTGCAGAAGTAGCAGCGGTACTGGAAGTAGCGGAGGCTCCAAAAGCACCCGAAGCAGAGTAGCTTTTGTGAATGCAGCGATTTTACAGGTAACATCGGCTGTATTTTTGCCAAAATCAAAAAGGGCTACCCTATGGCAGGGTAGCCCTTTTGTTAATAAAATTGTCGTCCCTGCGGGACTGCCCGGACAAGCGAGCATCCGCGCATCTCCGGCGCATCTCCGCTCCGTATGCTAAAGCATACGGTTAATAAAGTGTCGTCCCTGCGGGACTGCCCGGACAAGCGAGCATCCGCACATCTCCGCTCCGTATGCTAAAGCATACGGTTAATAAA
>JAISAC010000081.1 GCA_031266935.1 Prevotellaceae bacterium | reverse complement strand
CGATCAGAAAAAAAATGAATATAAACCTAAATCTATAAACCTAAATCTTGTCATTATTCTGTTTGCGAACAACGCATTGTAAGCAGCAGTTGTAAGGGGGTAGTATAGGAGTTCTGAATATAGTTGACCGAAATATTGATAAAATCATAGACGTTTGCAGGCAGCGCCATATTCTTACGTTGTTTGCGTTTGGCTCCGTGCTTACGGAAAAATTTCACGACAAAAGCGATATTGATTTATTGGTATCGTTTAAGCCGTTGGAGCCGGGCGAATATGCTGATAATTATTTTCAAGCAGCAGAAAATTTTGAAAAAATCTTTAACCGACCTGTCGATTTGATAACCGACAAATCGTTAAGCAACCCCTACTTTATCAATGCCGTGAATGTTTCAAAAAAGTTGATTTATGGATGACAAAATTAGGGAGCAAGCAGCATATACTGCATTACGGCAATAGAAAAGCAATAAAAAAAGGTCACTTAAAAGCCCACCCCGATTTTCCGGCAATAGCTATTAAGTAACCTTTTTTCATGTGACAAAGATTATGACAAATTTCCGCACTCGCAAAATTTTATTTCATGGGGCTAAATCTTTTTTTGAAGTGCTATTGATGCGAGCGAAAGATGCTCAAGAGGAAACCTATCGGTGAACAGCATCCCCTCAATAGCGGTTATGAGCGGCATAAAACCCTTATTTGTCTTTAACAGGGCAACCTTAGTAGCGCTTGTAGAAATAAGGTTTTTGAAGAATTGCAGTGTAAAAAACCTTATTTGTCTTTAATAGCAACCTTAGTAGCACTATACATAGGAAAGTCCTGCGGAATTTTTGCTTTGACAAACAAATAATTGATAGCACCTCAAATTGCACGAAACAAAAGAAACAGCTAACTTTGCGCTGCTATTTTTTATGTGCTACCGAATTTGAAATTATTGCATTGTTGAATTGCTATGTAGATGTAATCGTGCCGCTTGCGCTGCCCAAGCTGCTCACCTACGCAGCGCCGCACGATATGCAGGCGGCTGTGAAGGAGGGCGTACGCGTGGCTGTGCAGGTGGGGCGCCGGAAAATCTACGCCGGCATTGTAATGCATATCCATAGCAAAACGCCCCCCTACGCCACCAAGGAGCTCGTGTCGGTTTTGGATAGCGACCCCATAGCCAACGATTTGCAGCGCTCGCTATGGTCGTGGGTTGCGCAGTACTACATGTGCAGCATGGGCGAGGTGATGATGGCGGCGCTTCCGGCGGCGCTCAAGATGGAGAGCGAAACGCGCGTGTCGCTCGACAGCGGCTGGGAGGATTTGGACGTGGACTTCAGCAGCGCCGAAGCCGACATGCTGCACGCGCTGCAAGCCAAGCCAAGCCTCAGCATAGAGGAGCTGTCGGCAGCGGCGCAAAAAAAGAACGTTCTCCCCTTAGTGCAGCAGCTGCTCAGCAAGCAGGCCGTGTGCATAGAGGAGCGGCTGAGCAGCGCAGGCAGGCAGGTTTACGAAACAGCGGTTGCGCTCCATCCCGCCATCAAGAGCGAAGAAGACCTGAACGCCCTCTTTTCCCTCACAAAGCGCGCGCCGCAGCAGGAGCAGCTGCTGCTGGCCTACGTGTCCATGGCGCTGCCCATCAGCTACTCCAACCCGCTAAAGGTGGTAAAAAAGGAGCTGCTGGAGAAATCGCAAATCAGCGCTGCCGTGCTCAAGGCATGCGTAGATAAAAATATCTTTGCGCTGTACCGGCAGGAGCAAAGCCGACCGGAACCGACGGGCGACAGCGCCCTTGCGGCGGTACCGGAGCTGTCGGCAGCGCAGCAGCAAGCGTACAGCAGCATCCGGAGCCACTTTGCCGAGAAGCAGGTTGTGCTGCTGCACGGGGTAACCTCGTCGGGGAAAACGGAAATCTACATTCACCTCATAGAGCAGGCCATGGCGCAGGGCAAGCAGGCGCTTTACCTCGTGCCCGAAATTGCGCTCACGGCGCAGCTCATCAACCGGCTCAGAAAGGTATTTGGCCGCGTGAGCGTATATCACTCCAAGTTCAGCGACGCGCAGCGCGTAGAGGTGTACCGGCATTTGCTCGGCAACCCCTCGGAGCCGGCGCTGGTGCTGGGCGTCCGCTCGTCGCTGTTTTTGCCGTTCAGCAACCTTGGGCTGGTTATTGTAGACGAGGAGCACGAAAATACCTACAAGCAGCACGACCCCGCGCCCCGCTACCACGCCCGCGACACAGCCATTATGATGGCAAAGCTGCACGGCGCTAAGGTGCTGTTAGGCTCTGCCACCCCATCGGTTGAGAGCTACCACAACGCCCTGACGGGCAAGTATGGCCTGGTGGAGCTCACCGAGCGCTACGGAAACGTACAGCTGCCCGAAATACAAATCGTAAACGTGGCGTACCTGCGCCACAAGCCGAGCGGAAAATACTTTTCGCCGGTGATGATTAAGGAAATAGGCGAAGCGCTGGAAAAAGGCGAGCAGGTTATTCTGTTTCAAAACCGCCGGGGGTTTTCGCCCTACGTAGAGTGCAAGGAGTGCGGCTGGATACCCCAATGCGAGCACTGCAGCGTGAGCCTCACCTACCACAAGCACAGCCGTCGGCTGGTGTGCCACTACTGCGGGTTTGCCATTGGAGTGCCGCACCGCTGCTTAGCCTGCGAGGGAGCGTCGCTGGAAACAAAAGGCTTTGGAACGGAAAAAGTGGAGGAAGACTTGCGGCTCATCTTTCCCAACGCCGCCGTTGAGCGCATGGACTTCGACACCACCCGCACGCGGAGCGCCTACGAGCGCATCATTGCCGACTTTGAGAGCCGCAAAATTCAAATTCTTGTCGGTACGCAGATGATTACAAAGGGGCTGGATTTTGACAACGTAACCCTTGTGGGCATACTCAACGCCGACGCCATGCTTTCGTTTCCCGACTTTCGCGCCGGCGAGCGCAGCTTTCAGCTCATGGCGCAGGTGGCGGGCAGGGCGGGGCGGCGCGACAAGCAAGGGCGCGTGCTCATCCAAACCGCGCAGCCAAGGCACCACATCCTAAGCTGCGTACAGCGCAACGACTACAGGGAGATGTACTTTGCGCAAATCGACGACAGGAAAGAGCTTTGCTACCCGCCGTTTGTGCGCCTGATAGAGATTACGCTAAAGCACCGCAGCGAGCAAACGCTGCTCCGTGCGGCGCAGGCGCTATCCCAGCGCCTGAAAGCCGTATTCGGTAGCCGCGTGCTTGGCCCCGTGGCGCCGCTCGTCAACCGCGTACAAAACCGCTACCTCATCAACTTTATGCTGAAGATAGAGCGCGAAAAATCAACCGGAAAAGCAAAGGAGCTGCTAAAAGCGCAGTGCGACGTAATCCGGCAGGTAGATGAGTTCCGGCAGGTAGAAATTATTCCGGATGTTGACCTGATGTAGAGGAGCATAACCTTCTCAAAGCTGCATTTGCTTTTTACAGCGCTACTCGATGGCTTTGGCCTCCCAACCCTGCCTCGCAAAGAAATCAAGCGAGGCGGGGAGGGCGTACCGCAGGTTGTTAAACGCTTTGAGGGAATCGTGGAATACGATGATTGAGCCGGGGCGCGCGTGGTTGATGACCGTGTTGGCGCAAACCGTGCGCGAAATTCGGCGGCTGTAATCCATGCTTAGCACGTTCCACATGATGATTTTGTAGCGCTCGCTGACTACGCGGGCTTGGTTAGGCCCAATACGTCCGTAGGGTGGACGGAAAAGCCGGCTGCCAATGAAAGCGTCTGCCAGGTCAATATCTTCTACGTAGGTTCCGGTTTTCATGCCCCACCCCTTCTGGTGGCTGTAGGTGTGGTTGCCCACGGCGCAGCCGCTGTCCAGAATGAGCTTGAACGTATCGGGGTGCTGCTCTACATTCTTGCCCAGACAAAAAAATGTAGCCTTGGCGCCGTACTTGCTCAGCGTGTTGAGCACCCAGGGCGTGGTTTCGGGGTTAGGTCCGTCGTCGAAGGTGAGGAAAACAGCGTTTACCTCGTTCGGAAAATCCCAAATGAGCGCAGGAAAAATTTTTTTTATCATTTTTGGCGCGCGAAAAAACATGGCAACCTACAACAACTTTCTCAAAGTTAAAACAGAATTTACCGGTACAGGGCAATGATATCATTCAGCTTCTTCTCGTGCTCCGGCTGGTTGTTGCGCTGCGCCGACTGCGCCAGCATCATGATGTTCTGCATGGCGTACGAGCGCTCGCGCTCTACTTCGCGCCGCTTTTCGGGGGCTATGCTGCCAAAGTACCTGAGCTGCTGCTCAATGTCGGCGGCAAGCGTATCCGACAGCGCAACGGCTTTTTCGGGTTCGTCTACGTAGTAAAAAGCGTCAACAATGGCCGATGGCAGGTAGTAGACCGAAACCTGTAGCTTGGGGAAGACCTCCATGTACTTATTCAGCAAATCTTTTGCCTTATCCTTCTTTTCTTCGGAGATGAGCGCGTAGATGGCGCGGGCAAACACGTTGCGGGAGGTAGCGATGATGCGTACGCAGTTTTCGTCGTAATATACGTTTTCGTTGTTGAGGTTACGGAACATGAATACGTTCATGATTTTTTCGTAAACCTCGTCGGCGTTTGTCCAGCCATCCCCGCCGTTGTTCGACTGCGCGTGCTGCATCGGCACAAGGAGCTTCGCAAATCCTTCGTCAACCCAGTATTTCTCCAGCCCAAGGCTGTAGGAAGGCGGTGCTGTTACTCCCCAGTATATGGGGCGCTTCCAGCGGAAGTTGGCCAGCAGGTCTATTTGCGCCAGCGAGTTGCGATATACGTAGCTGGAGTTTAGGTTGACGTCGATAAAAGGCAGCCATGGCTGATCTTTGTTTGGCGTTACAATGCTTTCGCCGGCTGCCGTTGTGCCCTCCGTAAAGCGTATTTGGTCTAAGATGGAGCCTGAACTGCCGGTGCTGTCGGCGCCGGTGATGGTGGGAATGCGCAGGGTTTTGCCGGGGAAGTAGCTGATGGACTCTTGCCCCCGATAGTTGGAGCGCAGCTTGGCGCCCGAGGCGTCGCTCACCACAAAATCCATGCCCTGCTTAATGTCAAGCGGCCCGCTAATCCTGTCCTGCACCAGCACAATGGCGCGGCGGCTGCCGGCTACCTTGTCGGCGGTGAGCGTCATGGGGAGCGGGTCTGAGTCGTAGTACGCATTGCCCATTTGCTCAATGTACCAGCCTGCGCTGGCGTACGAGAGGTTCATGATGCGCACGTCGGTGCGGACACCCTCAACCTCCTGCACGTACCAGAGCGGGAAGGTATCGTTGTCGCCGTAGGTGAACACCACGCTCTGCGGCCGGCACGAGTTGAGGTAGTTGTACGCAAAGTCGCGCGCCAGGTAGCGGTTTGAGCAGTCGTGGTCGTCCCAGTTTTCGCTGGCCATGATGCCGGGAACCAGCAGCAGCGATGCGACAAACGCAAGCGCTCCGGCGGTGGCGGGGTGCTTGATGAGCTTGCGCAGCAGCTCGGCCACGGCGGCCACGCCAATGCCAATCCAAAAGGCAAAGGCATAGAACGACCCGGCGTAGGAGTAATCTCGCTCGCGGGGCTGAATGGGGGACTGGTTGAGGTACATCACAATGGCAATGCCCGTAAAGAAGAACAGCAGCAGCACCACCGTAAAATCCTTTTTGCTGCGCCTGTACTGAAAATACATGCCCGCCAGCCCCAGCAGGAGCGGAAGCAGGTAGTAGGCGTTGCGCCCCTTGTTGCTTTTCAGGCTGTCGGGCAGCATGTTTTGGTCCATCCCCAGCCGAACGTTGTCAATAAACGGAATACCGGAAATCCAGTTGCCGCGCGTAAGCTCGCCGTGCCCCTGCAGGTCGTTTTGCCTTCCGGCAAAGTTCCACATAAAGTAGCGCATGTACATGTACCCCACCTGGTAGGTGAAGAAAAAGCTCAGGTTTTCGGCAAAAGTGGGAATGTAAACCACCTCGGTTTTGCCCTGCTCGCCTTGCATGCGCACAGGCCTGCCCTTAAATCCGCCGTTCCATGTTTTGTAGAAGTTGGGGTGGTCGTCCTGCGTGCTGAACATGCGCGGAAAGAGCGTGGTAAAGCGCGGGTCGTACACGTACTTTGTTTTGTGGTCAACCACCTCGTACCGTCCGTTGAGCGCGGCGTACACAACGCCGCCGTCCTCGCCGGCCGGCGCCGGCGCGTTGAAGTACTGCCCCCTGACGAGCGGGCGGTCGCCGTACTGGTCGCGGTTGAGGTAGTTTATCAGGTTAAACACGTTATCGGGGTTGTTCTGGTCCATCGAGGGGTTGGCCGACGAGCGCAGCAGCACCATGGCGTACGAGCCGTAGCCCAGCAGCATCACCGTAACGCAAAGCGCAATGATGTTGAGCAGCGCTTTCCGCTTTTGGTACGTGTAGTAGATGAGGTAGCTCAGCGCGGCAAACAGCAGAAAAGTGTAAAAAATGAGGCCGCTGTTGTACGGCAGCCCAAAGCTGTTGACAAACAGCAGCTCAAACCACGAGCCAACGGTAAACGTTCCGGGAATGGCGTAGAGCGACCCGGCCAAAATAACCACGGCAATAATGGCGGCGTATATCAGCCCTTTGGTCGTTACCGGATATTTTTTGAAGTAGTAAACCAGCGCCATTGCCGGAATGGCCAGCAGGTTGAGCAGGTGCACCCCGATGCTTAGCCCCATGAGGTAGGCAATGAGGACTACCCAGCGGTTGGCAAAGGTTTCGTGCGCCTCGCTTTCCCACTTGAGAATAGCCCAAAAGACGATGGCGGTAAACAGCGACGACGTGGCGTACACCTCGCCCTCGACGGCCGAAAACCAAAACGAGTCGGAAAACGTGTAGGCCAGCGCCCCAACCGCCGCCGAGCCGAAGATAACAATCAGGCTGTAGGCGGAGTGCGACCCTTCTTTGCCGCGAAATACCTTTTCCATGAGGTGCGTAACCGACCAGAACAGGAACAGAATGGTAAAGCTGCTCGCCAGCGCCGACATGATGTTGACCATAACCGCCGGGTTGGCCGGGTTGAGCATGGTAAACAAGCGGGCAATGAGGAGAAACAGCGGCGCCCCGGGAGGATGCCCCACGAGCAGCTTGTTGCTGCAGGCAATAAATTCGCCGCAATCCCAAAAGCTTGCGGTAGGCTCAATCGTCAGTAAGTACACCGCTGACGCTACGGCAAAAATTACCCAACCTAAAATTAGGTTTAATCTTTTGTAAATCAACATATATCGCTTGTTTTAAGTAAAAAGAATTTAAGAAGCAGCTAAGGTACAAAGATTTATTGAGAATTAAAAAGAATTTTTTGAAAAATTGTTGCCTACCAAAATCAGGTAGAGCGCACGTACTCGTCAATCGCTTTTGCCGCTGCCCGCCCTGCGCCCATAGCCAAAATGACGGTAGCCGCGCCGGTTACGGTGTCGCCGCCGGCAAACACGCCGGCGCGGGTGGTGGCGCCGGTTTCGGTAGCCACGAGGCAGCCCCGCCTGTTGCTCTCCAGGCCGGGCGTGGTGGACGAAATGAGCGGGTTGGGCGAGGTGCCCAGCGACATGACAACCACGTCGGTATCCACATCAAACTCCGAGCCTTTTACCTCTACCGGGCTACGGCGGCCGCTGGCGTCGGGGTCGCCCAGCTCCATGCGGACGCAGCGCAGCCCGCGCACCCAGCCGCTGTCGGTCCCCAAAACGGCAACGGGGTTGGTCAACATGCGGAACGCTATGCCCTCCTCCCTGGCGTGGTGCACCTCCTCTACGCGGGCGGGTAGCTCCTTTTCGCTGCGGCGGTACACAACGCAAACCTCCGCTCCCAGGCGCTTTGCGGTGCGCGCGGCGTCCATTGCCACGTTGCCGCCGCCCACCACCGCCACGCGCTTGCCCACGTAGATGGGCGTGTCGTAGCGGCTGTCGTAGGCTTTCATGAGGTTAGCGCGGGTGAGGAACTCGTTGGCCGAAACCACGCCGTTGAGGTTTTCGCCCGGTATGCCCATGAACTTGGGCAGCCCGGCCCCCGACCCGATGAACACCGCGTCGAACTTTTCGTCCTTCATCAGGCAGTCAATGGTTACGGTGCGGCCAACCACCACGTTGGTTTCTATCTCTACGCCCAGCTTGCGCACGTTGTCAACTTCGCGCTTCACCACGCGCTCCTTTGGCAGGCGGAACTCGGGGATGCCGTACTCAAGTACGCCGCCGGCTCTGTGCAGCGCCTCAAAAATCTTGACGGAGTAGCCCATCTTTGCCAGGTCGGAGGCGCAGGCCAGCCCGGCAGGCCCGCTGCCCACCACCGCCACGCGGCGACCGTTGGGCGCAGCTTTTTCGGTCAGGTTGAGGTTGCTGCTCATGCTCCAGTCGGCCACAAAGCGCTCCAGCTTGCCGATGTTCACCGGCTCTCCCTTTACGCCGAGTATACATGCGCCTTCGCACTGCGTTTCCTGCGGGCATACGCGGCCGCACACGGCGGGCAGGCTGCTATCCTGCGCAATGATGCGGGCGGCTTCGGCAAAGCTGCCGCTAAGCGCCGCGTGGATGAACTGCGGAATTTTGACGCTCACGGGGCAAGCCTCTATGCAGCTGGGCTTTTTGCACTGTATGCAGCGCGACGCCTCAAGCATGGCCTCCTCGGCGCTGTAGCCGTAGCACACTTCGTCAAAGTTGGCGGCGCGGACGGCGGGGTCTTGCTCGCGCGCCGGAGTACGGGGTATTTTTACTGCCATTCGTTATCTGATAAAATTTGGATGCAGGTAGCTCCCACGTGCAGCGCAGGGAAAAGAAGCTACGCTACACCTTCGCTGTGGCGAACTTTTGCCCGCAAAGGTACAAAATTGGCTGCAATATTCAGCCGGTAGGCTTGAGAAAAATCAAAATTGTAAGCCGAAAACAGGGGGCGGAATCCGGAACGGACTTAATCTTGGTAGCCCGACGTGCAACGTCGGGGAATTGGCGGCGGCGAGTCTCCGAGCGGAGTTTCCCCCATCAAAGAATGCTAAGGGATGACGAATAAACAAGATATAACAGTTAATAAAGTTGTCGTCCCCCTCGGCTACGCTCGGGGCAGGCTCTGCGGGACTGCCCGGACAAACGAGCATCCGTGCATCTCCGCTCCGTATGCTAAAGCATACGGTTAATAAAGTGTCGTCCCTGCGGGACTGCTCGTTGTGGAGACGTGGCGCGCCGTGTCTCTACGCAGGTATGCTGCAATCCATATGCTGCAAACCCCGCAGGGGTGACACGCTATTAACCGTATGCTTCAGCATACGGGGACAAACAGGAGGCTCCCGCTAAGTCCCGTAGGGTGGGGTGTCAAAAATGTGATATTCGCATAAAAATATTTTCGTTCTATTTTTGTGCCGTTAGGCACAAGATGTTGGTAGAAATCAATGCGCTGTTCGGAAAAATCCCGT
>JAISAC010000037.1 GCA_031266935.1 Prevotellaceae bacterium | reverse complement strand
GTAAACTGGGGCATAGGATTAGTGTGGAATCCCAACGATATTTTCAACGCCTTTTCGTACATTGATTTCGATTACGAAGAGCGGCCCGGCAGCGACGCCGTTTCGGTAACGTGGTACAGCTCAGCCGTATCCTCACTTGATATAGTGGGGAAAGCGGATAAAAATCCTGTTGATTCTTCGTATCAATATACTGCGGCTGCGCGTTATCTCTTTAACGCAAGAAATTATGATTTTCAACTGATTGCCGGCAAAAGCAACAATGATATTGTCGGCGGTTTCGGCTGGAGTGGCGCCATAAAAAACATGTCGTTTCGTGGCGAGATGTCGGTTTTTGTTCCTGTTTTGAAACGAAATATCGACAATAAAACCGCTGCTATCGCCACCGTAGAAGCCGATTATACCTTTGGAAACCAAATCTATTTACACGGCGCGGCATTGTTTAACTCGTCCGGAAAATTAAAAACCACCGAAAGCATGAATCTCTTTGCCATGCAAAACGATTTAAGCGCAAAAAAGTTATCTTACGGCATGTTTGAAATTTTTGCTCAAATACGCTATCCTGTCAGTCCGATTTTCAATGTTGGTTTGGCGGCAATGCTCAATCCCGCCGATGCTTCGGCATATCTCTCGCCCAGCTGCACTCTTTCGCTTGCCGACAACCTCGAACTGATGCTCAACGCACAACTTTTATTCGGCAAATCCAACACCGAATATGCCGCCAACGGGAATATCTACGCCGCATTTGCACGGCTAAAATGGAGTTTTTAAAACAAGATGATCATTTGCAACATCAATAATTTTATAGCCTCCTATTTTATTGTTACGGGAACCAACAAAGCTTATCAATCTGTTGTTTTTTAATATTTTCAAATAACGTTCAACCGTAGCGTCGCTTTTATTGATATAATTTTGAATATCAGATACCTTTGCCGACGGATTTTCTTTTATGACGGAATAAATTTTAAGCAATTCAGCCTTTACGCTCTCGCTTGTTAGGTTTCCATTGAGCATTAATCCGTTTTGAATTAAAAAATCTTCCTCGTCAGCAAATTTTTTATCCGGATTCCGCTCAGTAAGTATATCTATTGTTTTTCTGATTTCATGCAAATCAAGGTCACCCAGCTCGACAGCAAGCGCCGACATGCGCTCCCAATTAGCATCTGCCGCTTTTCGGCTTTCTATCAGCTGCGTAACAGCCTTGTTCCCTGCTATAATATTTTGTCCGGCACTCCTGTTGTATAGCTCATAAAGCCAATGCAAAGATATAGACCAAGGTATATACTTCCAAATTTCTTATCAATTTTTTCACGAGTCCAGCCGGCAGGTGGGTGGCGTGGAATCTCCTCAAAAAAAATAACCATTCTCTCCTGGCGCTTGCCAATTTAGGAATTTCATGTAACTTTGCCGCAGCTATGACGTATATTTTAGATACCGAAGTAAAGTTTTTGCCCGGAGTGGGTCCCAAGCGCGCCGAGCTGCTGCAAAAGGAGCTCAGCATCTGCACGTTTGGTGATCTGCTCTACCATTTCCCGTTCCGCTACGTTGATAAAACGCGCATATACGCTATCCGCGAAGTCAACGAAGACCTGCCATACGTGCTGCTCCGGGGAAAAATAGTGGGCTTCCGCGAGGTGAGCGCCGCGCAGAAAAGGCTCGTCGCCATATTTGCCGACAGCACGGGAAGCATAGAGCTGGTGTGGTTTAAAGGCATTTCGTTTATCCAAAAAAATCTGCATGTCGGCAGCATCTACACCATTTTCGGCAAGCCAACCTCCTTCAACGGCAAGCTCAACATCGTGCACCCCGAGCTGGAAGATATGGCGAAGGAGGAGGGTAAGATAACCTCCAGCATTCAGGCGGTGTACGGCAGCACCGAGCGGCTCAAGGATATGGGGCTGGGAGCGCGCGCCATAGGCCGCCTGCAAGGCGTGCTGCTGGGCATGGCGCTGCCCAAAATCGAGGAAACGCTTCCGCTGTACATCCTGGAGGCCAACCGCTTTATATCGCTTCGCGAGGCGCTGCTCAACATCCACTTTCCGCAAAGCCCGGAGCTGCTCAAAAAAGCGCAGGACAGGCTAAAGTTCGAGGAGCTGTTCTACGTGGAGCTGAGCATCCTGCGTACGCGCACAAAGCGCATAAAAGCCAACAACGGATTTCGCTTTTCGCAGGTGGGGGAGTTGTTCAACCATTTTTACTACAACAACCTGCCGTTTGAGCTGACCAACGCGCAAAAGCGCGTTATCAAGGAAATCCGCGCCGACATGGGCTCCGGACGGCAAATGAACAGGCTGCTGCAGGGCGACGTAGGCAGCGGAAAAACGATGGTAGCGCTCATGTGCATGCTCATTGCCGCCGGCAACGGATTTCAAAGCTGCATCATGGCGCCTACCGAAATTCTGGCCTCGCAGCACTTCAAAAGCATGACCGAAATGCTGCACAGCATGAACGTAAGCGTAGCGCTGCTCACCGGCTCTACAAAAAAGGCAGCGCGCAGAGAGCTGCTCGAAAGGCTCGCGCAGGGCGACATTCACATCCTCGTTGGGACGCACGCGCTGATAGAGGATGCCGTACGCTTCCGTCGGCTTGGGCTGGTGGTGATTGACGAGCAGCACCGCTTTGGCGTGGCGCAGCGCGGCAAGCTGTGGGAAAAAAGCGAAAATCCGCCGCACATCCTGGTGATGACGGCAACGCCCATACCGCGTACGCTGGCCATGACCCTGTACGGCGACCTCGACGTGTCGGTCATAGACGAGCTCCCACCCGGGCGAAAACCCATAAAAACCGTCCATTTTTTCGACAGCAAGCGCGACCGCGTATTTGGTTTCCTGCACGAGCAAATCGCCGCCGGAAGGCAAATATACGTCGTATATCCGCTCATACGGGAGTCCGAAAATATGGACTACAAAAACCTGCAGGACGGCTGGGAGATGATTACGCAGGTATTCCCCGCGCCGAAGTACAGGGTCTGCATGGTGCACGGCAAGCTGAAAAACAACGAAAAGGAGGAAGCCATGCAGGAGTTTGTGCGCGGCGAGGCGCACATCATGGTAGCCACATCGGTCATAGAGGTAGGCGTCAACGTTCCCAACGCCAGCGTTATGGTGATAGAAAGCACCGAGCGGTTTGGGCTTGCCCAGCTGCACCAGCTGCGCGGGCGCGTGGGGCGAGGCGCCGAGCAATCGTTCTGCATACTGATGAGCGGCGTGAAGCTCAGCGCCGACAGCCGCCACCGCATAGAAATGATGTGCAGCACCAACGACGGCTTTCAAATAGCCGAAGCCGACCTCAAGCTGCGCGGCCCTGGCGACCTTGAGGGCACCATGCAGAGCGGCATGGCCTTCAACCTGCACATAGCAAACCTCGGAACGGACAGCAAAATTTTGGAGTACGCGCGCCAATTTGCCGAGCAGGTGCTGGACGCCGACCCGCTGCTAAGCGACAGCAAAAATGAGCTGCTGCTCAAAACCCTTGCCAAGCTGAGGAGCAGCGCAAAGGATTACAGCGTTGTCAGCTGAGAAAACAACCTTAGAACGATTAACTTTTATTACGATGATGATACCCTGTCGAGCTATTACTTTTCTTTTTGCAGCCGGAATTACTCTGCTGCTTACGGGCACGGCAGCGGCTCAGAGCGAATGTCTGCTGTTTGACTTGCAGGGCAGAGAGCCTGTTTTTCAGGCGGGCGAAAAGGTTACCTACACCATCAGCTACACGTGGGGTATATGGGTCAACGTGGGCGAGGTTGAGTTTTTGACGTCGCTGGTGAAAGCCCCCCAAAAGCCCTTTTACCACATCGAAGTCAACGGAAAAACCTACTCCTTTTTCGACCGTTTTTTCAAAGTTCGCGACTACTTTTCCACCAAAATAGACGCCCAAACGCTGCAGCCGTTCTACATGCAGCGCACCATTGACGAGGGAGGATACCGGCGCAACAGCACCGGACGCTACAACCGGCAACGTGAGGTGATATACTCCTCCACCCAGCGCCTCGACAAGCCGCAGCCCGCCAAGCGCGACACGCTCGCCCTCACGCCCTGCACCTTCGACGTGGTATCCATCTTTTACTACTACCGCTGCTGCGACTTCTCGAAAATGAAAGTCAACGCCACCTACACCGTGCAGCTGGCAATGGACAACGAGGTGCACAACATCCGCTACAAGCTCTACGGCGCCGAGGTGATTAACGTTAAGGGCGTGGGCAGGTTCAGAACGCTGAAATTTTCGGCAAGCCTCATTGCCGGGAGCGTTTTTACGGGCGAGGAGCAAGTATTTTTTTGGGTTACCGACGACGCCAACCGCGTACCGGTTTACGTCGAAGCGCCCATCAAGGTGGGTAGCATACGCGCGCGCATCAAAACATGGAAAAACCTGAAACACAGGATGATGGTGGAAAATTTAAGGATGTAGCAAGACCTATCTACCTCGTAAATACAATTAAAAGGTACAGCGGTTTGCCGGGCTGGGCGCGCGGCTGCGCACCGCCAGCGTAGGCTTCCCGCCAGTTGATATGCTCCAGCGCCTCCCCGTAGTGGTGGCACAGCCGCTCCACCTGCTTGGCGTTGGCCCTTATGCCCAGCAACTGGTTGAGCTCCTCCTCGGACTCCTCAAACGTCATTTTGCTGCCTAACCGGCAGAGCTGCTCCTGAAGGTAGGCGCTTATTTTGAAGCCGCCGGGCGAAACGGCCAGGGGGTGGTGTTTGTTCATCCGAATCTCCCCAACGCTCGTTAGCAGGCACATTCTGTCGTTTTTGGAGACTTTTTTCCCGCCCACCATCTCCTGGTAGAGAGAATGGCTAAATTCTTGTATGGCGGCTATAAAGCCTTGCTCAAAGTCATAGCTGTTCACTTCTTTGTGGATGCCGGCCTACATTTTTGCAAATTTTTTACGCCTTCATCAAATATTTTTTCTATCTTTGCTTGTGTGTCCATGGGGCATAAAGCTCCACCAATGCAGCATTGCGTAATTTTGCGCAGTGCTGTATTGTTTTACAGGCTTAATAACCAGCCTGCCTATCTCCGATTAGTTTCTTGCAATTTCGGATAGTGTTGCGTAATTTTGCAAATTGTGATACAGAATAATGTTCAATTGTTGTTCCCTTTTATAGTAGTCACCTAGGTAGTGTTCCCCGTATATACTTCTTCAACTCTTTATTATAGGCGCTATTTGCTTTGAGCAAATTACTCATCTCTGTTTCTGTCATGTTTTGAGAAATGTAATACAATAGCGATACGATAATTTAATAGCTATTTGATATATGAGGCGTACTCTACTCCACCGTCATTTTGACGATGAATACATCGCTTGTGGGGCGGTCGCCGGGCTGAGTTTCTACGTCGGCAATTTTGTCTATCACATCCAAACCCTCCACCACTTCGCCAAATACGGTGTAGGCGCCGTCCAGAAATGGCGTTCCGCCGATTGTTGTATAGACTTCGCGCTGCTCCGGCGTGTACGCGAATTTCTCCATGCTCTCCCACTGCGCAAGCAGCTTTTGGCGGACATCGTTCACCAGCGAATCCTGGTTGATGGCCAGGCCCTGCGCTTGCAGGCTTTGCATTTCTTCGGCAAGCATTTGGCTAAACATGCCCTGCAGCGACTGCTGGCTGATGTTCATTTCTGTTTGC